>JAJXWC010000017.1:0-6980 GCA_021781855.1 Bacillota bacterium
TGGCTGAGTCTGCATGAACCCGCAGAACACAATGTCAGGACCTTTATTTTTGCTCATCGCGGCTCAAAGTGCAATCGTCCAGAAAATACGCTAGCGGCTTTTCGTGAAGCTGTGCGCGTGCAAGTAGACGGTATTGAACTTGATGTTCATTTGACTGCCGACAATACCCTTGTGGTGCTTCATGACGAAAAAATCGACCGCACAACAAATGGTAAAGGGCTTGTTCGCAAATTGACCCTAGCTCAAATCAAACGTTTTGACGCAGGCAGTTGGTTTTCTCCAGAATTCACAGGAGAGCGAATTCCGACACTTTTGGAAGTTTTGACAGAGCTGTCAAATCTAAATTTTACAGGCATACTCAACATTGAAGTCAAAACAGATAAATTTCAATATCCCGACATTGAAAAGCTTCTTTCACAACTCATGACCAGCAGAAAGTGGCCATTTGAACACATCTACAGCTCGTTCAATCTTCAAACACTATCTCAGCTCAATAAACTTGAAGCTCAAACAGAAATGAGCTACCTCACAGGAAATCGTCTAAAAAAAATCGAACGTGGCCTGCTTGAAGATTTCATCAGTAGCATTCACCCACGAAAAACCTATGCTTTCAGCCATCCCGCCCTCGCTGCTACTTCCAGTAAACCCATTCGCTTATGGACAGTCAATAGTGAAAAAGAGATGCGGATTGCTTTTCACGAAAATATCGCTGGTCTCATTACCGACTTTCCCGAAAAAGCAATCAAGATTCGTGATGAAATTCAGAAAACAGCATTTTAACCTAGCAAGTGTTGCATGTGTTCTATCAGCATCAGTAGGGAGAGAAAGTATCACGCATTTCCCAGATAAATACAAATACAGTAAAACCGCTAGAATAATTCTAGCGGTTTTACTGATTTATCCAAGCTGTATATGTTGAACAGCAAACTCATCCTTTCTTCATCTCCATTACAGAAGTCAAGTCAAACAATATTGAGCAGCCAATAATTGTGAAAATAAACCAGCTTTATTTCTAAGACTTTCTGGCGCTTCAAATGCCGAAATTCTCCCTTTCTCAATCACCAATACTTTATCGGCTTGCTCTGCAATAGTCAGTCGATGTGCTACAAAAATAATCGTGCGGTCAATTTTGAACAATTCGTCCAAAATTTCTCGCTCAATCATCACATCCAAATTACTTGTTGCTTCGTCTAAAATCAAGACTTTAGCAGGTGTTAAAAGTGCTCTAGCAAGTGCCAGACGCTGCTTTTGCCCACCAGAAAGCGCCGTACTTTCTCCTGATATTTGTGTATCAAAGCCCAACGGCAAAGCTTCAATTACATCCAGAATTCTGGCTCTCTGACACGCTTCAACCAGCGCCTGCTCAGAAAATCCGGCAGCACCCATCTTTAAATTCTCCAAAATCGTTCCCGTAAACAGAGCAGGCTGCTGTGGCAAATAATGGACTATCTCTCGAATTTGCCGTTTATCAAGCTCTGAAACATCAGAATGCCCCAGAAAAACTTTGCCCTCATTCTGCTCAAAAAAACGCACCAAAAGTTTGACTAAAGTCGTCTTCCCAGACCCAGAACTCCCGATTATCGCAATCTTCTCGTTTTCCTCAATTTTAAAATTAATCCCTTGCAAAATAGGCTCAGAAAATCCATAGCGATAAGTCACGTCTTGCATCTCCAGCGCATAACCTGTCATTTTTTTCCTTTGTTTTTCCTTCGCAAACTCACTTTCAACCAAATAAACTTCATTAAGCCGCCGATTTGCCACTTTTGCTTGCTGCAGCTTGGTTTGTAGATTAATGATATTTGTCAATGGCTCAATAAAAAATGAAAGCAAAGCCGTGAAAGTAATTAACTGTCCCAACATCAGCTGATGACGCATCACCATCTCAGCACCGAGCCATAAAATCACAACATTCAAAACTAACTGTACTGCACCCTTTAAACTCGCTTGAAGTGCGCTATTTTTTTGTAATTTTAGTGTTTTTGCAAGATAATTTCGTATCTCTGCTTCGATTTGTTGGTAAGATTCTTCTTCATTCCCTAAAGATTTAACAGTCTCGATTCCACTAATCCGTTCAATAATGCTTGAATTCATCATACTGTTCGCTTGCATTGCTTCATTATTTTGCCGTTCAAAAAAATGATAAAAAATAAAAATAATGACAGCATAAATCGGAATAGAGATGAGAGCCAATAAAAAGAGTTGACTGTTTTGTAAACCCAATACAATCCCTGAGAGCACCACCATTGTTAAATCCAAAAAAACAGAAATAATTACTGAAGCTAAAGTATCTAAAATAACACTTGCATCTGAAAATCGACTCGTTATCTCACCAATTCGTCTCGTTGCAAAAAAAGATATAGGCAACTCAAAAATATGTTTTACGTAGGGCAGAATAATTTTCGTCGCCAATTTTTGACCAAAAACAGCTTCAAAATAATTTTCAATAAAAGAAAAACTCTGTTGTATAAGATAAGCGATAACCAGCACAATAACCATCATCTGCAAGGTTCCTAGCATTTGATAAGGAATATAGGCATCAATCATTTGCTGTAGAAAAAATGTCCCCAAGATATTGATGATTGTTACAAGAAAAGAAAAAATAACAATAACTGAAATCAACTTTTGTTGTTGAAAAATAATTTTACGATAACTAAAAAGCGACTCCTTTTTTTCTTTACTCGGTTTAAAGTCAGCATTTGGTACTAAAAAAATCGCAACACCTGTCCATTCCTGTTCAAAATCTTTCAAGCTCATCTTATGAACCTTTTCCATCGGGTCAGGATTGCCAATTAGAAGTTCATCTCCATTAACCTCATAGATAACATAATAATGGGAGTATTTATTCTCTTTGATGACGTGCACAATACAAGGAAAAGGTACACCTTCTCTCTGAAAAATCTCAGATTTTGCCTGAACACTCTTAACATCAAAGCCTAAACGCTGTGCTGCACTATAAATCCCCAGTACAGTCGTTCCCTCCTTGGTTGTTCCTGCAAGAAGTCGTAGAGAAGCAATAGATTTTTCTGTGCCATAACATTTTAAAACCGTAGCCAACGCCGCAACTCCACAATCCATTTCATCTACTTGAGACACATAGGGTTTTTTCATCGGTTCTCCTTTTACAGCAAACTCCAATCTCATAAGACTGGAGTTTATCTCTTATTCATCAATATTTACCGTATTTCCCGTTCCATTTCCTGTAATCGTAATATTTATACTATCATTTCCTCTTCTCAAGGAAATGTGTCCATTGCCACGAATAAAAATTCCTTTTTGCTGATACTTGGGAAAAGAAACCCTGCCTCCCATTGATAGAAAACGCCCTCCTGAAATCCGAGCCATTTCTTTTTCTGTCATTCCCGAATGGTCTTGCAGAAAAATTTCATTTATTTTTTCCATAATCTATGCCTCCCCACTGTCCACTTTTATAGGACGATAGTTTGTTCGTCTTATTTTTATCTTTTCTCATTTGTAAATATAGATTTTATTATTATTTCCATTGATTGTAACGTTAGTAGCATTGTTAATTACGATATTACTGCCAGATATATTAAAAGACTTTACTCCACTTGCAGACAATGCAACACCACCAATTACACGACTCATCTCATCCCAACTTAATTCTTTAAAGTCACTTACAAATGGCATAAATTTTACAGTTCCCATTTTTTTTCTCCTATTTATAAAAATTAACGCTATTGTTAGAACCCGAAATTTTGATATTATACGTATTGTTAACTGTCACAGTAACTTTAGGATTTACGGTCACTCGTGCACCACTCATTGAGATTAAAGCCCCACCTGTAATTTTTTCCATTTCTCCTTCTGTCATCACCTCATAGTGATTTGCAAATGCAAAATTTTTAGTTTCTTTTTTCATAATAGACCTCTTTCTATTTTCATGAGTTAATTTCTTAATCAACCTTGCAACACTACACCATTATAAAACGAAATTTTCGTATTTCAATTCACCTCTCCATCGGACTATACCTCACTGTTTCTATCAAGAATCCCTATTCTTGTCTCGCGCGCTTTTTTCTATACTTTTATTATATCATCGATTTTTTGACTTCCTGATTTTTTTTCCGTACGGAAAAAAATTTTTTAGAGCCTGTTCTTATGCGGTTTTCAGATAAAAAAATAGCGCCTCTTCGCAAAAAGAACGCTATTTTTTTATCTATTCACATGTTCGTCGTAAAAAATCTGACATTTTTCTTGCAAAGCAGTTTCATTGACAAAACCAAAGAAAGCAATAGCTGTTTTCATCATTTCAGCACCTGCCACATTACCTCGGCAATACTGACAATAGCCATGCGCAAACTTGTAACTGCAGCTTGCATAACTATCTGTATTTTTGAGAAAGGACTTTGAAAGCTGAAGGACATTTCGAGCTGCTTCAATCTGCCCAATCGTGCAAAAGTGAAGCGAAGTTTCCACGGCTGCCTGCATAATTCGTCGCCGATAAAAATAATTATCCTCAAATAAATCCCTGTGTTTGATGAATTCTAAAAGAACGACCCGTATCAAATCAAACGAAAGATTTTTTACAATGATAGCAAACATCGCTATCCCAAACTCCGTCCAATAATCAATCCCCATAAAGAAATCTGAAGTTTCTTCGATTTCTTCCTCACTAAGAGCAGTATAGCAGCTTTTGATGCCAAGGGCGAGGATACGCAAATCAGTATATTCTTTCGTCAGATTTTCCAACATACTATCATCTATTTTTTCCGGTGAATTTTTTAACTCTTCTTCCGCAAGCATTTTATCATAGCTCACATTGTCCAGAACTTCTAAAACTTCCCCCTCATAGGCTTTAAGCTTCTCTACATCACTCTTGAGATAGTATGCTTCGGCTTTTTTGATATAGTCAATAAAATAATCGTCTTTCCCACCATTGAGCCAGTGCGTATAGTCCGCCTCTGGAACATGGATAGCCTGTAGCATCTCATCAAAGAGCGTATAGCCAAGGTCTATGCGTCCTTCCTCAAAAAGTTTCAGTCGAAAAGGCGACACGCCGAAGTTCTCAAAGAAATTGTCTTTATAGCCTCTTTGCACTCTAATCCCATGAAATATCTCACCATAACGTGCATAAACGCTCTTACCTGCCAGCAGATAGTCAAAGTCTGATAGCTCAAGTCCTAGCACCTTTGCTGCAAAACACATTTCTTCGTAGGAAAGTGCCGCTTCACCTTTTTCAAACTTTGATAATTTTGAAGAATTTAGAAGAGGTGCAAAGTCTTTTCCTTTTTTCCCAGTTTCCTCACGAAGCTGTCTAAATGCTGCGCCCATCTGTTTTCTGTCAAATCTCATTCTTTTGTTCTCCTGTTCGTTTATTTTTCGAAAAAAACGTATTTTTTGACTAAACTTTTGCTATTAGACAACCAGATACTCTAGCTATATTATAAAAAATTTCTAATTTTTTTGCAATAAAAAGTCAAGAAAATATAATCTAAATTCTTATATTTCATTTTTTGATAGTAAAACAGAAAATAATAACTATTCCTATTTCACTCCACTGTTAATTTATGAAAAATTATGACTTTTTTATTTTTGTTCATCATTTCACAATTTATCTTCTTTTTGATACAATAAAATGTAAGCGCACATTAAAGTGCTAAGCACAACTCATTTGAAAACAAGAACTTTCAAGCAAAAATTCACAAATTTTCACAAGAAAAACTTGATTAAATCAATTAATAAAAAGATAAATTCAAATTCTTTACATATCTTTCACAAGTGCTATAATAGAAGTGTATGTGTATTTGTGTCAAATATTTTTTACATTTTATTGGAGCGATTGTTTCATCTGTGGAGACTTTCACAGATGTTGATGTCCAACCTGACATCTACGATATCAGGACAGTAAAGCAAGTGCATAGATAGCACGTACTTGCTAAGCTAAAAATTAGAAGGAGTTCTCAAACCGTGCAATTTATCAATTACCTCGGTCAAGATGCCTACACGAATATTGCCATGGACAGTTGGCTGCTTTACAATCTAAAGCCGACTGAACCTGTTTTTGCTCTTTGGCAGAACAAGCGCGCAGTCATCGTCGGTCGTAATCAAAACACCTTTGCCGAAGTCAATCAAGACTACATTGACAGTCATGATGTCCAAGTCGTGCGCCGTGTCTCTGGTGGTGGTGCAGTTTATCACGATGAAGGCAACATTTGCTTTACATTCTTTGTGCCTGTTGAAAGTTCAGCAAGCGTCAATTTTCACCAATTTGTAAAGCCTATGTATGATGCACTTCATGCTGTTGGTATTAATGCGGAAATCACTGGTCGCAACGACCTCGAAGTTGAAGGTAAAAAAGTTTCTGGCAATGCCCAACGGTATGCAGGTGGTTACCTCATGCATCACGGTACGCTCCTTTGGGATACTGATGTTGAAGCCATGATTCGCTCGCTCAATGTCTCTGATGAAAAATTCGTCAGCAAAGCAGCCAAATCTGTTCGAGCACGTGTTGGCAATATCAAAGACTATGCACCAGACCTTACATTAGAGACCTTCCTTGAGAAGCTAAAATATTATCTCACAGACGAAGGCAAAGATGGCGAGCTCATTCTTACCAGCGAACAACTTGCAGGTATTAAGGACTGGCGTGACAATCAATTCTCCACATGGGCATGGAATTACGGTGAAAGTCCAAAATTTGAATTCAGCAATCATGCTAAATTCACAGGCGGAAGTATTGATGTTCAGGTCAATGTAGAACATGGAAAAATTTCCGAAATCAACTTTCTCGGCGATTTTCTCGGTGTACGTGACTGGCGTGATATCAAAGCCCAATTTATTGGTGTAGAGTTCAGTCCAGAAGCTGTACTTAGCGTTCTCGAAACGAACAAAGAAGGGCAGTACTTCGGTACTATCGAAAACGAAGAACTCGCTCAAATGTTCAAACCTGACCAGCTCCATGAGTGAATACCTAAGAAAACAAATTGTTAACATGATTACTTCATCTGTGGTGAATTCTT
>JAJXWC010000017.1:6990-17992 GCA_021781855.1 Bacillota bacterium
CTTTCTTCTCCCACAGATGTTAGGATATAACCTGATAGCTATGATATCAGGTCCCCATCTCGCTTTGCTATCCTCTCACTCTACGCGACTTCAGTCGATTTTGTTAACCGACAGCGTAGTACTAGGTGCGTAGATAGCAGGCACTTGCAGGTTAAATCAAAAGTAAACTAGAAAGGAAATCTAATATGCCAAAAGCAAAACAAATTCTAGATTTCAAAGCACAAATTGAATTGCAAGACACTGCATTTCCAATGTTGCAAATCCTTAATGAAGAAGGAAAAATCGTTGATGAAGATGGTCTTAAACGCGCCAATCTTTCTGACGAAAAACTCGTAGAGCTCTTTAAAAGTATGCTCTTTGCACGTCAAGTTGATATCCGCTGCATGAAACTCGCAAAACAAGGCCGTATGGGATTTTTTGGTCCCCATGCAGGTCAAGAAGCTTCACAAATGGCCTCAGCATTTGCTTTCACAGATGAAGACTGGCTGTTCCCTGGCTACCGTGATTTGCCCCAAATTTACAGCAAAGGCTGGCCAGTTTGGAAGGGACTTCTTTGGAGCCGCGGACACCAACTCGGCAATGAGTACACAACTGACGAAGGAAAACCTGTTAATTCTTGGTTTCCTCAAATCATCATCGGCGCTCAATATGTTGAAGCTGCTGGTGTAGCACTTGGACTCAAAAAACGTAAAAAAGATGCTGTAGCCTTTGTTTATACAGGTGACGGCGGTTCATCACAAGGTGACACTTACGAAGGAATTAACTTTGCGTCAGCTTATAAGGCTCCTTTGGTCGCTTTCATCCAAAATAACGGTTATGCTATTTCAACACCTCGTAAGCTTCAAACAGCAGCGCAACATTTAGCTGCTAAAGGCTGGGCTGTTGGGGCACCTTCTATCGTTGTTGATGGCATGGATGCTATCGCTATGTACCTTGCTTCTAAAGAAGCACGCGCTTGGGCGATTGCCGGTAATGGACCTGTTGTGATTGAAACAATCACAAACCGTCTTGAGCCACATTCAACAGCAGGTGACGACCCACTTCGTTATCGTACTAAAGAAGAACTTGATGCTTGGTGGAAGAAAGAACCACTTATTCGCATGCGTAATTTCCTCACTGAAAAAGGACTTTGGGATGCTGCTAAAGAAGAGGCATATGTTGCTGAACTTGATGCCCGTATTGACGCTGACATCAAGAAAGCAAATGCTGTAGATAAGCAAAAAATCTCTAGCTTCCTCAAAAATACACTTGAAGTACCAAGCCAAGTCATGGCTGAACAAATTGCAAAATTTGAAAGCGAGGGCAAATAACAAGAAGTGAACCCGATTGTTTTGAAGTAGTGCAAAACAAAGGATATAGTTTTGTACATTGTATAGATTCTATTTTATCTTTTTGCACCCACTTCAAGAAGGGGAAACTCAGTTAGGAGAAAAATATGGCAAAGAAAACTTATATTGCAGCAATCACAGAAGCGCTTGATTTAGCACTTGAAAAAGATGAAAATACATTGATTTTTGGTGAAGATGTCGGACAAAACGGTGGTGTTTTCCGTGCGACTGATGGTCTCCAAGCAAAATATGGCGAGGACCGTGTTTTTAACACACCACTTGCCGAATCAGGTATCGGCGGCTTAGCAATCGGTCTTGCTACACAAGGCTATAAGCCAATTATGGAAATTCAATTCGGAACATTTATTTACGAAGTTTTTGATTCTATTGCAGGTCAAATGAGCCGTACACGTTACCGTTTCAACAATACCCGCCACAATGCGATTGTGATGCGTACACCTTATGGTATCGGAACGAAAACACCCGAGATGCATGCGGATACGATTGAGGGATTGCTTTCACAAATTCCTGGTTTACGTGTTGTTATGCCTTCAAATCCTGCAGATGCAAAAGGTCTGCTTCTTGCTTCTATCGAAAATAATGACCCTGTTATGTTCCTTGAAAACCTTCATCTCTATCGCTCTCTCAAAGGCGAAGTTCCAGAAGGATATTATACAACACCTTTGGATAAGGCTGCTGTAGCAAAAGAAGGAACAGACGTTTCAATTATTACTTACGGTGGAACGGTTCCGCTTGCTTTGAAAGCTGCTGAAGAACTTGAAAAAGACGGAATCAGCGCAGAAGTGCTTGATTTACGTACGGTTGCACCACTTGATATTGAAGCAATCGGTGCGACTGTTAAGAAAACTGGTCGTGTTGTCATTGTTCAAGAGGCTCAACGTACTGCTGGTATCGGCGCAAATGTTATGGCTGAAATTGCTGAACGTTTTGTGCTTGATTTACAGGCGCCAATCGGTCGTGTTGCAGGTCCTGATTCTATCTTCCCATTCTCATCTGCTGAAAATGACTGGTTGGTAAAAGATACAGATATCGTGAACAAAGTTAAAGAGGTGGTAAATTATGACTGAAATTTTCAAAATGCCTGACATTGGCGAAGGAATGGCTGAGGGCGATATCGCAAACTGGCTTGTTAAAGTCGGAGATGTAGTCAAAGAAGATGACCCTGTTGCTGAAGTGCAAAATGACAAGCTTATGCAGGAAATTTTGTCGCCTTACTCTGGTAAGGTCACAAAATTATTTGTTGAAGCAGGTACAACAGTTGCTGTTGGTGAACCTTTGATTGAATATGACGGAGACGGCTCTGGTGCTGCTACTGCGGCGCCTGCTCCTAGTGTTGAAGCAGCTCCCGTTGCTGCAGCACCTGCTGCAGATGCTTTGATTTTCACAATGCCTGATATCGGTGAAGGTATGGCTGAGGGTGATATCGCAAACTGGCTTGTTAAAGTCGGAGATGAGGTCAAAGAAGACGACCCTGTTGCTGAAGTACAAAACGATAAGCTTATGCAAGAAATTTTGTCACCTTACTCTGGCAAAATCACAAAACTATTCGTTGAAGCAGGTACGACAGTTGCCGTTGGTGAGCCTTTGATTGAATACAATGGAAATGGAGCTTCAGTTGCTGCTCCTGCTCCAACCGCCGCTCCTGTGGCACAAGATGCTCCTGTTGCCGCTCCTACTGGAGAAGTTCAATTTACAAAAACTGGTGCTCTCGGTCGTGTGCTTGCTATGCCTTCTGTTCGTCATTATGCTCGCAAAGCAGGTATTGATTTAACTTTGGTTCCTGCTACTGGTCGTCATGGTCATACAACACTTGCTGATGTTAAGGCTTTCGAGTCTGGTAAAGTCGCACCTGTATCTGCTCCCGCTGCGGAAGTTGCTCCTGCTGCTCCTAAAGCAGAAACTGCAAAAGCTGCTGAAAAAGCGCCTGCAGTCAAATCTGGCGCTACTGATGAACGTGTCGCAATGAATCCAACACGTAAGGTTGTCTCAAAAGTGATGACCGCACAACATACGCATATTCCACCTGTTACAAACTTTGACCAAGTTGAAGTTTCTAAACTCGTGAAACACCGTTCGGCATTCAAAGATGCTGCGGCTAAACAAGACATCAAGTTGACTTATCTCGCTTATGTTGCAAAAGCTCTGGCTACTACTGCTCATAAATTCCCAGATATCAACGCTTCTGTTGACTACGAAAAACAAGAAATCGTTTACCACGAACATGTCAATGTCGGTATTGCCGTTAATGCACCTACTGGTTTGTACGTTCCTGTTATTCATGAAGCCGAAAATAAATCCATTCTTGAAATTGCAAAAGAAATTGCTGATTTAGCAGCTGCTACACGTGATGGGTCATTGAAGCCTGCACAGATGCAAGGCTCTACGATTACAATTTCTAATATCGGCTCTGCTCGCGGAACTTGGTTCACACCTATTATCAATGGCTCTGATGTCGTGATTTTGGGACTTGGTTCAATTGTGAAAGAACCTATCGTGAACGCTGAAGGTGAAATTGTCGTTGGCCAAAACATGAAATTGTCAATGACTTATGACCACCGTTTGATTGACGGTATGTTGGGTCAAACTTCATTGAATTACTTGAAGTCGCTTTTGGCTGACCCTGAGTTTATGTTGATGGAAATCTAATCAATTTATTTCCGAAAACTGTTCTATTGCGGGACAGTTTTCTACATAGAGGATTTTCAATTTGAAAGTAATGAAAGAGGTAAAATAATGGTTGTTGGTGCACAAGCAACAGATGTTGATTTGGTTGTTATTGGTTCAGGCCCTGGTGGTTACGTTGCAGCAATTCGTGCCGCTGAATTAGGTAAAAAAGTTACAATTATTGAAAAAGATAATGTCGGTGGTGTTTGTCTGAATATCGGTTGTATTCCTTCAAAGGCTTTGATTAACGTAGGTCACCACTATAGTGAATCTTTGGAAGCTCAAGCAAAGGAAAATCCTTTCGGTTTGTCTATGAGTGATGTTAAACTTGACTGGGCAGCTGCGCAAAAATGGAAAGATGAGAAAGTTGTTAATCAACTAACAGGCGGCGTTAAAATGCTGCTTAAAAAGCATAAAGTTGAAGTTATCAAAGGAACAGCCGAATTCGTTGACAATGAAACACTCAACGTTGAAATGGAAGATGGTTTCAAACTTCTTCACTTCAATGATGTGATTATTGCGACTGGTTCTCGTCCTATTGAGATTCCACCTTTCCCATTCGGCGGTCGGATTATTGATTCTACGGGAGCATTAAGCTTGCCCGAAGTACCTAAACATCTCGTGATTGTCGGTGGCGGTGTTATTGGTTCGGAGCTTGGCGGTGCTTATCGTATGCTTGGTTCTAAGATTACGATTGTTGAAGGTCTTGACCATATCTTGAACGGTTTTGACAAAGAAATGTCTGATATTATCGCAAAACGTGTTAAAGCAGCCGGTTCAGAAATCTTTACTTCAGCAATGGCAAAATCTGCGGTTCAGACCGACAAAGATGTCACTTTGACTTTTGAAGTTGATGGCAAAGAACAAACCGTAACAGGTGATTATTTGCTCGTTTCTGTTGGACGCCGTCCAAATACGGATTTGATTGGTCTCAATAATACGGATGTGAAATTGACTGACCGTGGTTTGATTGAAGTTAATGATTCTTACGCAACAAATGTGCCTCACATTTATGCGATTGGTGACGTTGTGCCTGGTCCTATGCTTGCACACAAGGCTTCATTCCAAGCGAAAGTTGCTGCCGCTGCGATTGCTGGTGCTGAAGACAGCGTGGACTTGCATATCGCAATGCCTGCTGTGGCTTACACAACAACTGAACTTGCTACAGTTGGTGAAACGCCTGATTCTGTTAAAGACCGCATGGACACGGTTAAGATTTCTAAATTCCCATTTGCAGCAAATGGTCGTGCGATTTCGATGAATGATACAACTGGTTTCCTGCGTTTGATTACCGAGACAAAAGAAGGCGCAGTTATTGGTGCTCAAATCGTTGGTCCTGGTGCTTCCGATTTGATTTCAGGCTTAGCTTTGGCGATTGAAAATGGGTTGACAGCGAAAGATATCAGTTTGACCATCCAACCACACCCAACGCTTGGAGAAGCTATCATGGATACAGCCGAAGTTGCTGATGGATTGCCTATTCATGTTTGATTTTTGAATAAAAAACTTTCTGACCATCTTGTCAGAAAGTTTTTTGTTTTGATGGAATGGTCAAACCGTTTTATTTCATAATCTCCGCCCAGCCGCTCATTCCGTCAAGAAATTTTTTTGATTTTAGGTGAATGCCGACGTATTCATCATAAATTCCGTCAAGAAATTGGCGGATTTTTTGCTTCATTTCGGGTTTAACGGAAATTTTTTCGAGTTGCTCAAGCGAAATTTCCTGAAAAAGATGGCACAAATAGATGACATTGGGGTCAAGATGTGAGCGGCGCAAATCTTCGTCAAAATGTTTTTTGCACAAACAACCGCTGAATTTATAAGAAAAGTCGAATGGGCCCATTGTGGTATGACAAAACGCACATTCAGTAAAATTAAGTGAAATCCCAAAGCGCGACAAAATCTGCAACTCAAAGATATTCGTGATGATTTCCTTGTCAAAGTCCTTATCAAGCAACTCAAGACTGCGAATCAGGAAGCCATAGAGCGCCGCATCGTACTGATTGTCCGCAATCGCACTATCAGCAAGACTAATGATATAGCTAGCATGAGCATTTACAAAAAGGTCTGACGCAATATGTTTGTAAGTTGCGGTCTCGCTCACATCATCAATGAAGCTAAATCCGTCATCATTGATGGTAGCGAGTAAATTTGAGGCTGTAAAATTTTGCAATGAGCTAGCAAAACGAGATTTTCCAAAATTTTTGACAAAAAACATCCGCTTGCCAAAACTTTCAGTGAAAATCTTGACCAGTTTGTCTTTTTCCTTGTAATTTTGACTGTAAAGGACAAGACCGCGCGTTTCGACATTTCTTAGCGGCATAGGGCTCCTTTCCATGACTCAACAAGCGCCTGACGACAAGGAAATCTTGTCTTGCAAGCACTCGCACAGCCTTTTTATTGAACTTTTTTCTTTTCGTTTATTTTATTATAGCAAAAAAATCAGCGCTAACAGATAGAGCAGCGCCGATTTTTCATTTTGACCGCTGCATCAACCACGCTCAGCAGCAACATAGGCAGCTAAACGCTGCATGACAATTTCAATATTTTCCATTGAAGCAGCATAAGACAGGCGAACAAAGCCCTCGCCGTACTGCCCAAAGCTGATACCTGGAATAATGGCAACCGCCTGTTTTTGTGCAAAATCTACACAAAAATCAAACGAATTCTGGTTCAAATCCGCAGGAATTTTGGCAAAAATGTAAAATGCACCGTCAGGTTTGATGATTTTAAACCCTAGAGGTTCCATGTGCGAAATAATGTAGTCGCGCCGCTTGATGTACTCGGCTTTCATTGGCGACGCATCATCTTGTCCGTCCCGAAGTGCGGCAATCGCGGCAAATTGTGACTGCGTACTTGCTGAAGTCACAAGGTACTGGTGTGTCTTGATGAGTTGTGCCGTCAGAATCGCAGGCGCAAAAATCAATCCAATCCGCCAACCTGTCATCGCATGCGATTTCGACAGACCATTGAGCAAAATCGTCTGCTCAGGTGCATATTCAGCGATTGAAACATGAGGCTCACCTGTGTAATTTAGCTCGCTATAAACTTCGTCAGCAATGACAAAAACCTCGTGACGTTTGACCACTTCGGCAAGTGCTGCAATCTGCTCCCGCGTGTAAGTCACGCCCGTCGGATTAGCAGGGTAATTAAGAATAATAGCTTTAACTTTTCCAGCATGTGCTGTAAGCGATTTTTCGAGCATCTCAGGCGTCAAAACAAAATCATTTGCCGTTGTATCAATCTCAATCAAATGTCCGCCAGCAAGCGTAATCAGTGGCTCATAGCCGGGATAAGCCGGTGCAGGAATCAACACCTCGTCGCCCGCCACCAAAATGGACAGTAAAGTCGCCGAAATCGCTTCAGTTACCCCGACGGTCACCAAAATTTCATTTTCAGGATGATAAGTCAGTTTGTATTTTTTTTGTACAAAATCAGCCGCTGCTTGTCGCAAATCCAACAAACCCGCCATCCCTGTATAATGGCTCTGATTGGCCTCAATAGCAGCGATTCCTGCTCCCTTGACATGCTCAGGCGTATAGAAATCAGGCTCTCCCAAAGTCATTTTGATGATGCCTGGAATCGTTGACACTTGCTGGTCAAATTGACGAATGAGTGAAACGGCGATTTTATCCAGATTTGGATTGAATTTTGTTGTTAAGTCCATAGAGATTCCCCCTCAAGATATAAGCTCGACTGCTTTGAAAGATTGAAAAATACCAACCGTCTAACATCTGTGACATCAGACAATTGGTGCGACTGAAATCCATACGCCGAAGCACAAGGTCCTAGGACAGAATTCTGTATTTACTTCGCAGGTTCCAAATTTTATCTTTTTCCTGCCTTTCAAGGAGGGCGAACTCAATTAGTTTATCATTATTATATACTTTTTTCTGACAATTTGCAGTAATAAAAAAGCCGCTTCTGCGACTTCATTTGATGGCCCGGCAGGGGCTCGAACCCTGGACCCATAGATTAAGAGTCTACTGCTCTACCAACTGAGCTACCAAGCCAAAACCACTTTCTTCAAAAAGCGTACTCAAACATTATACCATTTTCACGAGAAAATGCAAGAATTTATCAACAAAAAGGAGAAGGAAAATTCTTTTTAGTCAATCTATCGGTGACAATATCTAAGTTTTCGTCATTTTCTCTTTGTAAAGAAAAGTATCCTGACAGCAATTAATATAGCAGCAACTATAACCACAATTCCAGCTAGCAAAAGCATTTTCGGGATTTGAGAATGACTACTTTTTTCTGTCTGCGATGAACTAACTTGATTTTTTGACGAAGAGGTAACGTTTTTGGTAGCAGAACTACTTTCGGTGCTCGATGCGTCGCTACTGCCCGCATTTTCTACCTTACCAAAGGAATGGTCAATAAAATCTAGCAAATCCTGATTCATTTTAGAAAGAGGAGCACTATCTTTGGTAAATTGGTAAGGAGTTTCTCTCTCAATTCCTTCTAGATATTTATCGGGTGCCAGAAGCATATCAAAGCCATGCTCACCACTGTCAATCGTTTTAAATACTTTATCACGAGCAGGAGAGCTATCATATAAAGCTTTAACTTCTGCGTAGTAATTGCCTGAAAAGTCATGTGTCGATACGGCAAAGAAAGAGGGAACTGATATTTTGCGTATCGCATCAATCGCATTAACAACTCCCCCACCAAAAGTTCTAGGCGAAGACAAGATTCCTAAGCCGACAAGTCCCTTGGTTTGAGAAGCTGCAACCGTTGTTGAAGTTCCACCAATGGAAGCCCCTAACATGAAAAATTGATTCACTCCCTCTCCTCTTAAAACATCTACTGCTGCAAGAACATCATTGTCAATCCGATAAGATTTAGGGTCGCTAGCGGGGATGATATCCGAAGGAGCATTGTTTCGATAATCCCACATAATAACCTTATAACCTCGCGCAACTAATTCATTGGCGAAAGGAACCATACTTTTTAAAGTCCAACCACTGGCATGTCCCAGGGTAACTCCTTTATCTCCACTTCCCAATACATATCCAACCAGTTTCACACCATCGGAAGTCTCAAACTCAATCGCATGTTGATGGTAGCTCGCAGGGACGGTTGAATCTTGAGGAACACTTTCTCCTCTTTGAATAATCTGTGCAGAGACAGGAATTTGAACGAATAGCATCATTCCAAACAATACAGCAAGAAAAATTTTTACCTTGTTTTTCACTTGGACAACATTTAACATCACTTATTCCTCTATTTTTTCTTTATGATTATTTATCTGTATATAGTGGTTACTATTATAACAAATTCTTTTATTCCATTCATTACATTTTCATTAATAAATGTCTTTTTGCAAAATAAATTAAATGGAAATTAAAATTTACAGAAAATTAAGATATAAAAAACCATATATCGCTGATATATAGTTTTTCGTCTAATAGAATGAATAAGCACTAGACTATTATTTTACTTTTCTCGATAAATTTATTTGAGCGTACAAAAAAACACTGATTGAATGCCGTATGCTCACCCACGTATTGAACCCGCTCAAAAAGCTAGGTGGGTGTTCTCGCTTCTGCTAGGCTGCTCTCCGAAGAACTACGCATGCCACAGAATGTCTCATGAACCCCTATGCAATACAAAAAATAGTCGGTCAATTAAAAGAGTAAGCTCGCACATTCCAGTGTTTCTTTATGCTTCTATATTATCATTTTATAGTTTTTTTTTCAAGTGTAAACGTTTTTTTGTTTCAAATTGACGAAAAAAGCCGCTTTAGATAGCGGCTTGAGCTTATTTTGCATATTTTTTGACGACCGTTTTGATTTCGGAAATTAATTTTTCATCTGACAGACCTGTAATTTCTTCGATGAGTGCTGTCAAATCTGATGAAGCCAGTTTTTCTTGTAACTCAACGGCTTGAGCATCATTTTCATCTTTATAGGCAAAAATTTTACCAACAACGTCCATGTGTGCAGCGTATGATTTTCCATTAGCTTTCAACTCACGAATCGGGCGAATAAAGCGTTCATCATAGCCGAGTTTACGAATTGGCGTGCGTGCTACGCGCGTGACATCATCAATGATTTCAGGATTGGCAAAACGCGAAATAATAACATCATGGTATTCGACAAGCGAATCCTCAGTAAAATAACTTCCCCATTTTGCAAGAAGTAAAGCACGAGTTTCGGCCTGAACGGCCTTCAAAGCAGCCAAAATTTCTTCATGCTGTAGACCTTCAAGAATGGTCTTATAGCCTTTATAGGCACTATTATAAGCCACAGTAGCATGTCCTGAATTGACCGAGAAAAGTTTTCGCTCAATAAATGGTTCAAGGTCTGTCGCATAATGAACCCCTTCAAGTTTAAAACTTGTATTTTTAAGTTGACTCTCATCAATTACCCATTCGTGAAATGGCTCAACCTCAACATAGAGTGAGTCTTCATGATGCTGTCCAGGTACGATACGGTCGACTGCAGCATTCGGAAAGCCAATGAATTCTGCAACATAAGCCTTTTCTTCATCTGAAAGGTATTCTGCAACTTTTGCACCTAGAAATTCCGAGCCTCCAATCATATTTTCGCAAGCAATAAAATCTAAAGGAAGTGTAGAACCGGCTGATTTACGAGCCTGAATACCTTTCGCAATCAGTTCGGCAATATAAGGCAAAATATTTGGACCAATCGCAGTTGTTACTACATCCGCTTCAGCAATCGCTCCTACGACTGCTTCGGGATTTTTTCCATTATTGATGCCGCGAACGCCCGAAACACTGATTTTTTCGTGTTCTGGACTAGCAATTCCAATTTCGTACTCACCTCGTGTATTCAGGGCATCAATCACCGTTTCGTTCATATCAACAAAGGCAATTTCAAAGCCATTTTGGCTCAAAATTTCGCCGATAAATCCGCGTCCAATGTTTCCTGCACCAAAGTGAACTGCTTTTTTCATTTTTTATTCTCCTTCAAAATATAAGTTCTACTACTCAGAAACTCGAAAATCAGTTTTAGAAAAAGAAA
>JAJXWC010000017.1:18002-22281 GCA_021781855.1 Bacillota bacterium
ACAGCGAACTTGATTAGATTTATTTTCATCTCGCAGTGCCTACAGCCAGAAGTTCAAATCACAAGCGATTAACGTTTCCAGACGAAGTAGCTCGTTTGAATTCAGTCTCTGCTTCATGATTCTATTTTAAGCCTTTTCATAATGAGTGTAAATAAAAAGCTTGGCACAAAATTTTGTGCCAAACCTTACAAAGTTCATCTCAGCAGTTACGAATTAGCTCCCGCTGGATAGGGCTCTGCTTCATTTAACTTAGCTAGTAGGTACTAACAATCTCTTCAATCTACAAAATAAGCTGCAATTTCATCAACGGATTGTGCATCTGCAAGTTTTACAACGTTATCCACATCGGCACAGAAAATTGAGATTTTCTGAATTAAATCAAGATGTTCATTGCCAACACCTGCAATGCCAAACAAGACAGTTGCAACTTTTGGGTCATCTTCCGTGCCAAAATTTACACCACGCGGAACCTGAACAATCGTGATGCCTGTTTTCAAAACTTCTTTCTTGGCATCGTCTGTACCATGCGGAATGGCAATAAAATTGCCCATGTAAACCGATAATTCCTCATTACGACGTAGCATAGCTGGTACGTAATCAGGATTGACGTAGCCTCTTTCAACGAGAAGATTACCACAGAAAGTGATTGCAGCTTCTTTATTTTCAAAGTATTGATTGAGTTTAATCAGATTTTTTTGGATTTCCATAATTTTTTGGTTTACACAAGTGTAAACTTCCTTTCGTTTGGGATATGAGTCTGAAGATTTACAGTTATCTGGGGCAAACTTACTTAGAGCGGATTGAATTTTGTTTCATTCGCCATATTTCTGAATTGATGTTGTGATAATTTGCCGTAGCAATTCGCTGATAACTGCGGTATTTCCCGAATCATAAATTGTTGTATAAAGTTTATTTTCGATGATTGAGCTAGAAATTTTTCCGAGTAGATAAGCAGCATAGTCAGCAACATCTGGCGGTGAAAGCAGTAAAAGTACTCGCTTTATTTTCATCATTTTTCGATTCATTGCTAATACTTCGACTTCATGGGTCAAATCAAAAATTTGAAATATCGGATGTTCAATTGACGCATGAACACCGTGAAGCAATGCAATTTGCGTTTCTGGAATCGCCAAATGTGTTTCATCAAATCGTTTTTTCAACAATTCAGCTAATTTTTCGGGTTGGCTTGAGTTTACACAACTGACAACTTGGTTTACAACATCTGATAGATTGGTCAAATTATCAATTTCTGTAATTTTAAAATCAGTCAAAATTCCGTTTCCAATGCTGAAAAGTTGATTAAGATTAGCAAAGTCTTTTTCACCGCTATCCACACTGACTGGTTTTGATGTTTGCTGAATCATTCGTAATTTGTGACGAATTTCATCCAGATTTTTTTGCTCTAATGTGCGATTGACATAAATATAATCTAACTCTTTTTCTGTTGTGAAAACTGCATCATACTGCGTCTTATCAAAATTCACTGAGGTCTGAATGATGTCAATTTTCTTTAAAAAAGGAAAATTTTTCCGCAGACTACTAATCAAAAGTTCGTAAGAAATCAATCCACGATTCGTAACCAATGCCGCTCTAAGCGGTAAAACGAGGTCGCTTCGCTCCAACGTTGCTACAAAATGCAACGTGACAAAAGCAATTTCCATTTGTGAGAACTTTTTTGCAAAAACACTGGGTAGTACACTTTTGACAGCTTGAAAAATCTTTTCATTGTCGGCTTCAATTTTTTTGACAAAGTCATTTTGCTTGTCAGAAAAAAGTTCAGGCAGCACATCTGTTTCTTTCAAATGCGCATAAAGCAATCCATAAAGTCGGTCATCTTTACTGAATTCAATTGATAGCTGACTTGAGACTTCATCAATTAGCTGCCGAATTTTGTAAGAAAAATTGCTGTCAAATTTCTCCATAAAAAGTACTTCACGGCCAAAGCCAAAATACAAAACATCATAAACCGCTGCTAGATAAGTGATTTCAGCAATACTGAAATTTTGATTTGACAGCTTGGTCAAAAGCTGCTGAACAAAACTCAGCGCTTGCTTACTCGGACGACGAACATTTTCCACACTGACAAATTGGTCTTGAGCTAATCGCAAAAGGCTGGTTGTCAGGAAAATTTGCATCAATGCCCGCGTTTTATCAGTCATTTCCGGCAAATTAACCTGGTCAAATGCTGATTTTGCAGTGAAAAACGCAGTCAAATCAAGAAACGAGAGAATTTTATTTTCTGCAAAATTTCCTGTCAAAAGTTCTGAAATTTTGCTTACTGAATGCAAGTTGGAAGCAAGCACAGAGCGGATATTTTCCTCGTTTCCCAAAATCCTCAAGCCCCGCTCGCGTTCCAACTCCAATCCATTTTCCGCCAAAGCCTGCTCAATCGCACGCAAATCACTTGTCGCTGTCGGCTGACTGATTCCAAAATTTTCTGTCAAAGCGGCAATAGAAGCCCGATTTTCAATCAGCAACAGCAGTTCACCGTAAAGTCGCTCTGTAAGTGTAAATTCAACCAGCTCATGCGCTTTTGACAACTCTGTCAAATCGCCAACCAAAGAATATCCTGCATCGGAAGTTCTCAGATTCACTCCAGCTGGTAAAGAAGCTTGCAATTTTTCCAAGTCCCGATAAAGCGTCCGTCTGCTTGTACCTGTCACTTCCAGCATTTCAGCAACTGTGAGCGCACCGCCTGCTTTAATCATTGCCTGTATTAACTTTTGCTCACGACTTGTCACCAACATGCTTTTTACTCCCGAAAATATTCTTCTCCTATTTTATCATTTATTCATTCGAGCAACCATTTTGTCGTATTCAGGCGTAGTAATCAAACTTTCAACAGACAAATGTTGCGCATTTGGTGCCGCATTTTTAGCTTTTGGTGTAAATTCTGTCGTAGTTACAACCATGATATTATGATTATTATAGCTGCCGACACCGATAAATTCAGTTTCAGACACAGGAATTTTTATGCCTTTCGCCTTAAAAATGGCTTTCAACGTTTCAACACCCATAACCGCAGAACCCATATGAACACCATCATGTGCAAAAACTACTTCATCAATTTGATTCAAATCAATATCTAATTCTTTGCCGTCAATATCTGATGTCGGTTCATTGGCAGTAACAGGTGCACTATCTTTGCCCAAAAGTGAAGCAATAACTTCATCATAAACAGGCGAGCTCATAAAGTTATCTACTTGAAAACGAATGGCATTAGGTGCCATTTGAGCCGCACGAGGTGCAAGCTCTGTTTGCGTCACGACAATCGTATCCGCCGCCGCATTCAAATTCGCAATCGCCACATTGGTAACATCTTGAGAAAGTCCGGCTTTTTTCGCCTTATTCCGCAAAATTGAAGCCCCCATTGCTGACGAACCCATTCCAGCATCACAAGCGAAAATAACGTGTTTAATTGCTGAAAAATCTGCAGCAGTATTACCAGAAGTTACAACTGACTGCCCTTTAGATACAGCTTTAGCATCGGCTACACTCGCCTGTGCAGCAACCAAATCATCATCCGTAGATTTGTCTCGCTTTAAGATAACTGATGAAACGAGGAATGAAACTACAGCCGACAAAACAACCGCCAACATCACGCCCAAGAAGTTTGCAACACTACCATGTGGCCAAGAAACACCAATCAAAGCAATAATAGAACCAGGAGCAGCAGGACCTACCGTACCAACGTGAAGCAAGCTTGTCGTCAAAGTACCTGTCACACCACCTGCGATAACCGAAAGGAAAAGCGCAGGTTTCATCATAACATAAGGGAAGTAAATCTCGTGAATCCCACCAAAGAATTGAATGATAATTGCACCTGGTGCAGAAGCCTTTGCTGTGCTCTTGCCAAAAATCCAAAAGGCAAGCAGAACACCAAGACCAGGTCCAGGGTTATTTTCAATCATGAAGAGGTTTGAGAAACCATGTGCCGCAACTTGTGCGAGACCAATAGGTGCAAGTACACCATAATTGATTGCATTATTCAAGAAGAGAATTTTTGCAGGGTCTACAAAGACGTTTGCCAATGGAATCAAGTTCGTCGCCTGTAGCCAACTTACTGCTCCGGAAAGGATATTGGTCAGACCGCCAATCAATGGACCAACGACGAAAACTGCAAAGATGGCAATAAACATGGCCATAAAGCCAGCCGAGAAGTTGTTAACCAGCATCTCAAGACCGACACGCGTTTTTGGCTGAATCCAAGCATCAAATTTTTTAATTGCCCATGCGCCAAAAGGCCCTAAAATCATGGCACCGAGAATCCTCGTGCACA
>JAJXWC010000180.1 GCA_021781855.1 Bacillota bacterium
TTTGCCAGCGATTATCGGATTTGCCAAGCGTTTTTTCTCTGGACGTAAAGCTGTATAAATATTGTATAATAGTATTTACAAATAAGTAAATACTATTTTTATTTTGGATAATTCAATTTAACCTAGTAAGTGCTTGCTTATCCTATGGTCTAAAGAGGTGGGATAGGTAGCACCTAATATCTGTGAACCCACAGATGAAGAAATCACTTCAATGAGGATATTTCATGAAAATTAATGGATACACAAAATTAGCGGCAGTAGTTGCAAATCCTATTAAACACAGTCTTTCACCTTTTATTCATAATCTGGCATTTGAATTGACGGGAGAAAATGGCGTTTATGTTGCTTGGGAAGTTGAGCCAGAGGATTTGGCGGAAACAATCAGAAATGTTCGTCGTCTTGGAATGTACGGGCTGAATATTTCAATGCCTTACAAACGCGATGTCATTGAATTTATGGACTTTTTAACTGATGAAGCAAGGTTAATTGGTGCGGTCAATACGGTCGTGAATTTTGAAGGTAAACTAATCGGACATAACACAGACGGCATCGGCTTTTTCAAAAGTTTGGAAAAATTTGATTTTGATGTGAAAAACCGGGAAATTACGGTACTCGGAGGAGGCGGAGCAGCGATTGCTATTATTGCGCAGGCTGCTTTGATGGGAGCGAGTAAAATCAATGTTTGCGCGCGTAAATCTGCCTCATATGAGCCACTAAAAATGCGTTTGACAGAGTTGTCAAAACAAACGAAAACTGAAATTTCCTTATCAGAGCTGTCAGAAGCACAAAAAGGAATTTCGCAATCTAAATTGCTTGTGAACGCAACATCTGTAGGAATGGACGGGATTTCAATGCCGCTTGACCAAACTGTAAAATTGCCTGAAAATCTGCTGGTTGTTGATGCTATCTATAAAATCCCTGAAACAGCGTTTTTGCGTTGGGCAAAAGCACAAGGAGCAACTACGGTAAATGGTGTGGGAATGTTGCTTTGGCAAGCTGCGAGCTCATTTGAGATGTGGACGGGGAAAGTCATGCCAGTTGAACAAATTGAGAAAGAATTGAAGGAAAAACAATGAAATTGCAAGTGAATTTACCACAACACCCTTATGAGATTTTGATTGAACGTGGTAGCATGGAAAAAGTTGGTGATTGGGTTTCTAGCCTTTGGAAACCACAAAAAATTGTACTGATTTCTGATTGTCATGTGAATCGTTTGTATGGTGAAAAAATTTTAGCGCTGCTTTCTTCACCAAAGTATGGATTTGAAGTTGAGATTTTTGAATTTCCAGAAGGTGAAGCCAGCAAAAATCTGGCAACAGCCGAGAAAGCTTGGAATTTTTGTGCAGAATTTGGATTGACACGCTCTGATGGTATTATTGCCCTTGGAGGTGGTGTAACTGGAGATTTGGCAGGCTTTGTCGCTTCCACCTATATGCGTGGCGTGCATTTTTTGCAGATTCCAACTAGCTTGACGGCACAGGTTGATAGCTCAATCGGTGGGAAAACAGGAGTGAATTCGGTGTTTGCCAAAAATATGATTGGTACTTTTGCTCAGCCTGATGGTGTATTGATTGACCCAAATGTCTTGCAAACACTTGGCTTGCGTGAGTTTCGTGAAGGTTTGGGAGAAGTCATTAAATGTGCTTTGATTGCTGACACAGCGCTTTGGGAGCTGCTTGAAAGTGTGCAAGATGACAAAGAACTCCTTGAAAATCATGCTGAAGCGCTCATTTATCGGAGCTGTAATGTCAAACGTGCAGTCGTGGTTGATGATGAATTAGACAATGGTGTACGGCTGTACCTCAACTTTGGTCACACCATCGGACACGCAATTGAAGCAACTGCTGGCTACGGTAAAGTGATGCACGGGGAAGCGGTTGCGATTGGAATGGTGCAAATCAGTAAAATTGCCGAAGCAAAAGGTCTGATTGAAGAAGGACTGACCGAAAAAATTCGTCAGATGGTCTTAAAATTTGGCTTACCTGAAAGTTTCAAGCCGTGGGATGAAAATTTACTTTTTACAGCACTCACACATGATAAAAAAGCACGTGGAAAATTGATTAAAACAGTGCTTGTAACAGAAATCGGTCAAGCAAAAATTAACCAGATTTCGCTTGAAGAAATGAAAGACTATCTGAAAAATGATTGAAGAGATAGGAATAAGAAAAATTTGCTTGAGTGGAAAGTTGATTGCTTCAAGCCTTGTGTTTCTGGTGCTTGGCTTAGTGTTGATTTTAGGGGCGCACGCAGTTTTAATCGGAATGGTTATTTTGGTTTTCTTTTTCTTACTGTTTTTGCTTGTACCGACTTATCTCAAAACAACGGGAGAGGGAATTTTTTGTCTGAAGTTTTTTGGAACTCCGAAAAATCAACCAATTTTGTGGAAAGAGATTACTAGAATTGAGAAAACGGAGCAATATGCTGGTAAAGGAGGAACGAATTATTACGTTGATATCACGGTGGCAAACCGTAAGAAGTATTTTCCGAAAACGAGAGAAAAGCAGAAATGGTCACCCGTTGTCCGTCTATCTGTCGGTAAAAGCAGCAAATTGGATTTGCAACTTCGTGAACTTTGGAAAGGGAGGTCATTTTGATGCCTGACTTATATTTGCGTTCGTTTTGCTGTTTTGACATGTGAGTAATGGCAATGTGGTGCGAAATACATAGAGCGAAGCGAGAGGGGCGTATCCTTGGGAGAGAAGGAGCCTAAAGTAAAGCGGCAAATGGTGGAGGTTAAGGAGATAAGCTTCACAGATGAAGCAGAGACTTACTTGGTGGGAGTTTCAACTCTCACCAAGTTTAGGGTACAACCTCACATCTTTGATATGAGGTTACCCTGTCTCAGAAGTCAAGCCACTAAAGTGGCTGACCCTAGAGCAGTCGAGCGAAATTCGAAGATTGCCATTCCGACTAGCTGCTTTAGCAGCGTAGCGAGGATGGACAGTGTAGCAGCATATCTGCGGAGATAGTGCTGCTTATCCCGCCGCCTAAGAGGCGGAGGTATTAGCACGCACTGCTGAGATAAAATAATGGAGTTTAGAAAAGGGCTGTGCGAGGTGCTGAGGATAAGCTGCTTGTGAGCCGTAAAAGGAGTTAGAAAGTGAAAAAATTTAAAGTAGGGAGAATTTCACCAATTATTTGGTTTTTTGCGGTTCTTTTAACAATTATTGTTATTTTGGTTTTTTGGACAGCGCTGGCGGCATTTTTAGACGGTTCCAAGAAAGTGGTCAATGATTTTGCTGGAATGGGAGTTTGTATCGGAATTCTGCTTTTAATTTGGCTGCCGATTGTCAAGAGGGGAAAAAATGAAGAGATTCCGCTGCGGCTCAAGCAGAAAGAAAATCTGGCAATTCCGCTTGAGGTGAAAAATACTTGGCTTTTTTTGACTATGATAGGCATTTTTATTGCACTGCTTGGAATTCTGCTTGTTGTAGTTGGGGTGTCGTCGTCTATTGGAATGATTATTATTGGCAGTTTACTTATTTTATTGGGCATTTTTATTTTGATTCAACGTCTTGCTGCTCACGGGAAAGTGATTTTGCGTGTGGATGAACACGGCATCACGTATAGTCCAATGCGATTAACTGAGCAGAGAAAAGTTGGTCCAATTTCTTGGAATGAGATTACAGATATTGGGCTTAAAACCATTTATTCAGGACGGAGTTCGCAGACTTATCTGAAAGTTTCAGTAGTTGATGTCACAAAATATTACACTGAGGGACAAAGGGAAAGATATGCGGAGCATCCGCTCTATCATCGTTTTATGAACTTTGGGATGCGGTTGACAAATGATGAAAACACAGCGATTTTAGCTCCTGTTTCAATGCTGAAAGTTAATTCTTATGCACTTGAACGTATTTGTCAGGAAGAATGGTTTAAGCATCAGGAAAACATTGTTTCAACTGAAAAAGAAGAAATTCATCAGGCTGAACCAGAACGCTCTCCAATATTTGAAAATCCAATCGAAAACTCAGAAAATCACAGAAAAAAACGCAGAAAAGCAAATGTTTGGACAGGCTTGATTGTCTTGGTTATTCTTATTATCGGAATTTTCGGTTTTGTGAGCACGCAAGGAAAATATGCTGGCTTGAAAAACCAGACTCAATATTTTGTGACAACAAATGAAGAACAAAATCAGACGATTTATTTTAGTTTTAAGATTGTTGATGATGCTAGAGCTAAGTATCCTGTGGTTTTATTTGCCACGGCGCTTGATGAGAATGATGAGATAAATCAAGCTAACATTGCTACCCTTGTAAAGGTGCAAAATGAAGTCATCAAGGGCAGTAAAATTTATAAATTGCAGCAAGAAGGCAATCATTTTGGCGCTTATGCGAAGTATAAAGTGACGAAAAATATGCTAAAGTTAGACTTTACGGATAGTGCGGGCAACTTGATTATCACAGATGCGGATTATTTGGAGTTAAGTCAAATCAAAAAAGCAGAACATGGAAATTATTTTACAGCACAACTAAAATTTAATGATAATCAAGCAGCCGAAAATGTTCGAATTTATACATCACAGGCTTTGGAAAAATAAAGGGCACCTCTAAAAACTGCTGATTTCGAATTTGAGCTAAATTTTTCAAAATCGAGGACTGACGACGAAGGCTTTCGCAAGCTGCACTTGCTCAGAAAAAGACGTG
>JAJXWC010000181.1 GCA_021781855.1 Bacillota bacterium
TCTGAAGGCTGGGATGTACTTAATCTTTATGATATTGTGCGGATTTCTGAAGGGGCTGAAAAAGCAACGACAAAAACAGCAACAAACTCTGAAGCACAGCTTGTCGGGCGTGGTGCACGCTATTATCCGTTTGAATATGAAGGAAAAACATCCTATACACGTCGTTTTGATGATACGGATAGTGATTGCTCTGTTTTGGAGTATTTGGATTATCATACGATTAATGAACCTAAATATTTAGAAAATCTTCGGAAGTCTCTTGATGAGATGGACTTGCCAGTTGAGGAAGATAGTAGTTTTGAGCTATTATCTACAACAGTAAAGGAGAAGTTCAAGAAAACAAAAGTTTATCAATCTGGAAAACTTTACTACAATACTGTTGAAGATATCCCAATTTCCGATTGGGATTCGCTGGCGAAATACGGCGTGCGTGTTGCGGAGCTCCCCGAGGTTGATTTGTCATCAAGTGTTGTGGAAACAGATGGAAGAATGATTTCGGAAAATGTACAGACGAAAACAGAAATTTTGGATTTATCTGCAGATCGTCAAAATCGTTTACTCAAAAAAGCGATTGCAAGAAATCCATTTTATCGTTTTAATCACTTGACCCAATTTTTACCTCAGTTGAGGTCAATGAGAAGTTTCTTGAATGATAAAGACTGGTTGGGTGCTATTCCAGAGTTGAAAGTGATTTTGGCTGAAGGACAGCCATTTACCGCAGAGTTAAAATTGAAGGCGGTTGAGCAGTATCTCGCTTATATCCAGCGGAGTATCTTGATGAATTACAAAAAACAACGTGGAACTAATCAATTTATAGGCCTTCCAGTGCGTGAAATTGTACAAGACTATGAGAAGAAGTTCAGCACCCAATTTTCAAAGCAAGTCATTTCACAAGTGATTCGCGCAAAAGATATGAGAGGCAAAGATTGGTTCCCGCATCTGGAGGCGATTGTGGACGGACTCGAAGAGAGCTTAATTGACTTGATTGAAGGGTATGTAGAACAACTGCAGGAAAAATATGAAGACGTTTATCTGATTAGAAATGATGAGCGTGGCAATGGTCTAAAGCTCCATGAATTTGCGGTTGATGGAGGACATTATGCAGGGTTCATGCCTGACTTTGTATTGTATTTAGGTTCGTTCGGTGAGATTGTACAAGTTTATATCGAGCCCAAGGGTGAACAACTTTTGGAACGGGACCAATGGAAAGAGGATTTGCTTCAATCGTTAAATACATCAGAGATTTTGGTAGAAGACGACAATGTTCGCCTTTTGGGTGTCCGTTTTTATGTCAATGGTGATGCACGCGGTATTAGAGATGAATTGAGAAATAGGGTAATGTAACCATGAATACTGGCAAAACTGCCAGTATTTTTTATAATCAAAAAGTTTGACCAATACTGACCAATAAGTTATAATAAGAATGTAGTGAGAAAAAAATGAAAAAATCGCTACCTGAATATGAAATGAATCGAGGGACATTATGGACATCGAAAAAATGACAACAACCCTACAAGAAGCACTTGGAAGTGCGCAGCAAATTGCGCAAACGCGCCATCATCAGGCGATTGAAATTCCGCATTTATGGAGAATTTTTGTACAGCCGAATAGTTTTGGGGCGAATTTTTATAAGGATTTGAGCATCAATCTGGATGAATTTACAAGCGTGATTGAAAAAGAAATTGACAAAATCAGCTCGGTAGAAGGCAGTAACGTCAGTTATGGGCAGGGGCTGAGTCAAGATTTGTTCAAGCTTTTGAATGAAGCCGACCAGATGGCAAAGAAAATAGGCGATGAATATCTTTCAACGGAAATTGTGCTGCTGGCGCTTTTTGAGTTGAAAAGTCATCCGCTCGCTCAATATCTGACTGCTCATGGTCTGAGCAAGCAAAAGGCGGAGGAATCCGTCAAAAATTTACGTGGAGGTGATAAAGTGACGAGTCAAAATGCAGAAGAAACTTATAAAGCGCTTGAAAAATATGGCGTGGACCTTGTGGCGCAGGTCAAATCAGGCAAGCAAGATCCTGTGATTGGGCGAGATGAGGAGATTCGTGATGTGATTCGCGTGCTTTCTCGTAAAACAAAAAATAATCCGGTGCTTATCGGCGAGCCGGGTGTTGGTAAAACGGCGATTGTTGAAGGCTTGGCGCAACGGATTGTGCGCAAGGATGTGCCTGAAAATCTGAAAGACAAGACGATTTTTTCGCTGGATATGGGGGCGCTCATTGCGGGGGCGAAATACCGTGGCGAGTTTGAAGAACGGCTGAAAGCCGTGCTCAATGAGGTCAAGAAGTCAGACGGGCAAATCATTTTGTTCATTGACGAACTGCACACGATTGTGGGCGCGGGCAAGACCGAAGGTTCGATGGATGCAGGAAATCTGCTCAAGCCAATGCTGGCAAGGGGCGAGCTGCATTTGATTGGGGCGACGACTTTGGACGAATACCGCAAGTATATGGAAACTGATAAGGCGCTGGAACGGCGTTTCCAAAAGGTTCTGGTAACGGAGCCAACAGTTGAAGATACGATTTCCATTTTGCGCGGGCTGAAAGAACGCTTTGAGATTCATCATGGCGTGACCATTCATGACAATGCTTTGGTAGCGGCTGCAACCTTGTCCAATCGTTACATTACCGACAGATTTTTGCCTGACAAAGCGATTGACCTTGTGGATGAAGCCTGTGCGACGATTCGGGTGGAAATGAATTCTCTACCCACCGAGCTTGACCAAGCCAATCGCCGTCTGATGCAACTGGAAATCGAAGAAGCAGCACTGAAAAAAGAACGTGATGATGCGTCTAAGAAACGGCTTGAAATCTTACGCGCAGAAATTGCAGAGCTGCGTGAAGAAAACAATCAGCTTAAAACTCAATGGAAAGCTGAAAAGAAAGAAGTCGGCAAGATTTCTGAGCAACGTAACGCACTGGAACGGGCGCGTCATGAGCTTGACGAAGCGCAAAATGACGGCAATCTCGAAAAAGCAGCCGCTCTACGCTATGGCAAGATTCCTGAAATCGAAAAGCTGCTCAAGGAACTGGAAGAAAAAGCGAAATCCGATGATTTGAGCCTCGTCCAAGAGTCTGTGACCGAAGAACAAATCGCCGAAGTTGTCGGACGCATGACAGGCATCCCGATTACCAAATTGGTTGAGGGCGAACGTGAAAAACTCCTCCATCTGCCTGAAACCTTGCACGAGCGTGTGGTGGGGCAAGATGAAGCCGTTGAGGCAGTATCTGATGCGATTATCCGTGCCCGTGCAGGTATTCAAGACCCTAATCGTCCGCTGGGTTCCTTCCTCTTCCTTGGTCCGACAGGGGTCGGTAAAACGGAGCTGGCGAAGGCTCTGGCAGAAAATCTGTTTGACTCTGAGGAACACATGGTTCGGATTGACATGAGTGAATACATGGAAAAACACAGCGTTTCTCGCTTGGTCGGCGCCCCTCCGGGCTATGTCGGCTACGATGAAGGCGGTCAATTGACCGAAACTGTGCGCCGTAATCCTTACACGATTATCCTGCTGGACGAGATTGAAAAAGCGCATCCCGATGTGTTCAATATCTTGCTGCAAGTCTTGGACGACGGACGGTTGACTGATTCGAAAGGCGTCTTGGTGGACTTCAAAAATACAGTTCTCATCATGACCTCCAATGTCGGTTCGCAATATCTGTTGGACAATGTCGGTGAAAACGGCGAAATTTCTGAAGAAACAAGTGAAAATGTCCTTGGACAGCTCCGCCTGCACTTCAAACCTGAGTTTTTGAATCGCATTGACGACACAATTTTGTTCAAGCCTTTGTCGCTAGAAAACATCAAGTCGATTATCGTCAAAATGACGAGCTTGCTTGCGAAGCGTTTGGAAGAAATGGAAGTGATCCTAGAATTGACAGATGAAGTCAAAACTTGGATTGCCGAAAATGCCTATGAACCTGCCTACGGCGCACGTCCATTGAAGCGTTATCTGACGAAGGTCATTGAAAATCCTCTGGCGAAGTTGATTGTTGGTGGGAAGATTTTACCGAAGTCACGTGTGGTTGTTGAACTTAAGGAGGGGAAGGTTGAGTTTGAAATTGAGGTTATTTCTGAATGATGAATTTTATCTAAATCCGAACAATAAATCCAAAAAGTTCCAGCATTTCCAGCTGGAACTTTTTATTTCCGAACAAATCATTTAACATAGAATTAGAAATAAATTTATCAAGAAAATGGAGAATGACTGTGTCTGAAAATGCTTATGCAAAATCTGGAGTTGATGTGGAAGCGGGATATGAAGTGGTTTCGCGGATTAAGAAGCATGTGGCTAAAACCGAACGTTTGGGTGTGCTAGGGGCACTTGGAGGTTTTGGTGGTGCTTTTGATTTGTCGGTGCTTGATGTGAAAGAGCCTGTACTGATTTCAGGAACAGATGGTGTTGGGACAAAATTGATGCTTGCTATTCAGGCTGATAAACATGATACGATTGGGATTGACTGCGTGGCGATGTGTGTGAATGATATTATTGCAGCTGGAGCTGAACCTTTGTATTTTCTTGATTATATTGCGACGGGGAAAAATGTGCCCGAAGAGTTGGAGCAGGTGGTTGCAGGTGTTG
>JAJXWC010000018.1:0-5510 GCA_021781855.1 Bacillota bacterium
CCGTCTGCTTGTACGCGCACAGCTTCACGAAAAGCTGCTAGCGTATTTTCTGGACGATTGCACTTTGAGCCGCGATGAGCAAAAATAAAAGTCCTGACATTGTGTTCTGCGGGTTCATGCAGACTCAGCCAACGTTCGCTACTTTCGGCTTTATGACGGTCGTATTTTCGTCGTGCCTTATTGATAAGTCGGGTAATGCCAATGGTCATAAAACTCCCTTCTTGCCCTGTCAAGACAATTCAGTGTATTCGCGTTCAATGGCATTTACGAAATCATGCATGATTTTATCGCGTTGTTCACCGATTTTTTGCGCTTCAGTAGTATTTAGCAAATCTTTTAGTAAAAACAGTTTTTCGTAGAAATGGTTTAATGTTGTGCCTTTTTGAGTATGATAATTTTCTTTATCAGTAAATTTGACAACTTGTTCAGTTGGGTCATAAAATTTACGCTCGTGTGCCCAACCATATTCTAGGGTGCGGACAATTCCCCATGCTCCCATCGCATCAAGTCGGTCAGCATCTTGCACGATTTGACCGTTAATGTCCAAAGCTTTTGGAGTTGTCAGATTTGACGAAAAACTCATGTTATCAATAATATAGAAAATCTGCGATTTGACGGTCTCGTCAAATCCGATTTCTGTCAAAAATTGATTGACTTTTTCTTTTTGCTGTGCCACATTTTTGCATAATTTTTCATCGTAAGTGTCATGTAAATAACAGGCGGTCAGCACAATTTTTCTATCTGCAGCAGGTTCAGTCTGTAAAATCTTTTCTGCAAGAAGAACTACGCGCATGATATGGTCAAAGCCATGACCATCACTATTTTTTTCGTGAATATCACGCGCAAAACGGGCAATTTTTTCTAAGTCAATCATTATTTAATTATCCATAATCGTTTGTTTGAGTGTCAAATATCATCAAAAGACGAAGCAAATTGAAAGTCGCTCATATTAATTGAGCAAGCAAAATTGCCATTTTTCAGGCGAATCATCGAACTAAAAGGTGGAGAATTTCTTTTTTCCTATTTAAAATAATTAATCCCCATTGCAGATTTCACTTCGCTTAGCGTCTGTGCTGCTACGGACTCGGCATGCTCTGAGCCTTTTTTCAGCACTTCATAAATATAATCCATATTTTTTGCCAACTCAATGCGGCGTGCACGGATTGGAGCAAGTTCACGGTCAAGTACTTCTAGCAGATAGCGTTTTGTTTTGACATCGCCCAATCCACCAGCCTGATATTGCTCTTTCATCTCAGCGATTTGTGCAGCATCTTCTGCTGTTCCAAAGACATCAAGATAGTGAAAAACCATATTGCCTTCAATATGTCCTGGGTCAGAGACGTTAACATGCGTAGGGTCTGTGTACATAGACATCACTTTTTTCTTTAGCGTGTCAGCATCATCAGCGAGGAAAATGCCGTTGTTCAATGATTTCGACATTTTAGCATTTCCATCTAAACCAGGAAGACGACCAGCAGCTTCATTTTCAGGATAAATGCCTTCAGGTTCAACCAGAACATCACAGTTATAAGCTGTGTTGAAACTGCGCACGATTTCGCGTGTCTGCTCAATCATTGGTGCTTGGTCATTGCCAACAGGTACATGCGTAGCTTTGAAAGCTGTAATGTCTGCTGCTTGAGAAATTGGATACATGGCAAAACCGCTTGGCACACCCTCGCCAAAATTTTTTTGCTCAATTTCTGTCTTAACTGTCGGATTGCGTAACACGCGATTGAGTGAAACCAAGTTCATATAGTACATGGTAAGTTCGGCGAGTTCAGGAATTTGTGATTGAATAAAGATTGTTGTTTTCTCAGGATTAAGTCCTACTGCCAAATAATCAAGGGTTACATTGCCGATGGATTCAATAATTTTTTGAGGTTCTTTTGCGTGGTCAGTCAGTGCTTGTTGGTCAGCCAAGAAGACAAACAAATCATAATTGCCACTGTTTTGCAGTTGCACGCGATTTTTGAGCGAGCCGACATAGTGTCCGATATGGAGCTTGCCAGTTGGACGGTCGCCCGTCAGGATAATTGGTTTTGTCATAATAAAGTTTCCTTTTCTGTATAAAAAAACGCCGAGAGCGTTTCTTGCTCTACGGGCGCTGGCGCGCGGTACCACCGTTATTTATCACTTTTTTTAATTGCTAAAAATTGAGCACAGTCCATTCATTTTCTGAAAAACATTGGCTCGCACAAACGCCAACTTCCTGTAGATTTCCACTGAAAATTACTCCTCTGATACTCAAAATTTTACCTTTATTCATTGAAATTGTCAAATATTCAAAAAATTAGAAGATGATAAGACAAAGTTCTTGAATTTTGTTTACGAAAAGACTATACTGAAAATGTAAAAAACATTTGACATTTTGAACGGAGAAAAAATTATGGCAAACATTTCAACAGCAAGCGCACAATGGGAAGGCTCACTTGAAGCAGGTTTCGGTACAATTAGTGCTGAATCTTCACAGCTTTTTACGGAGGCTCCTTATAATTTTAAAGCTCGTGCGGAACATTCAGCAAGTATTACGACACCTGAAGAACTCCTTGGTGCTGCTCATGCCGCTTGTTTTAGCATGGCATTTTCGCTCGTTTTGGGAACTAAGGGTTTGACACCAAAAAGTATTGAAACAACAGCAGATGTAACTTTTGATGTTACTGCAGCAGGACCTGCGATTACAGGAATTCATTTGACTAATCATTCTGTTATTGATGGTTTGACAGAAACTGAATTTCAAGAAATTGCACAGATTGTTAAAGAAAACTGCCCTGTTTCTAAGGCTTTGGCAGGTGTTCCAATCACACTTGATGCAACTTTGGGCTAATATAGCCCCTCTGCCTTATCACAGGGCGCAACGGAGCGTTTCGCAAAGTAAAAACGAGTAAATCTACTCGTTTTTTGTTAGAATATATTTATCAAATTAAAAAAGGATATACTACGATGACTTTTAATATGTGTACGATGCTTTATGTCAATGACGTAAAAGCTGAAGCGGACTTTTTCCTTGCGCTTGGTTTTTCCGAAGTTTCCCGTGAAACCATTATGGATTTTGAAACAGTTGTACTCGCACCAGTTGCTGAAGGCAATGCCCGTCTGCAGATTTTCAATATTGATTTTATTCGCCAAATGAGCCCAGAAGTTGCCGATGATAAGCCTTCTATCTTATTTACAGTAGATAATATTGCTGAATTGCATAATAAAGTGGCTGCTCAAGGTGGTTTTACCAGTGAATTGCAAGATATGGGAGGAAAGCATACTTTTAATTTCCAAAGTCCAAACGGAAGTTATTTTGCGTTTATGGAAGCCTAAACTGTATTGATATTTTTTTATGACAACTTTAAAAAAATCCGAAGTCTTCGGATTTTTTTTCGTGCTAAAATATAATAAATTTCAATGAAATCAGGTAAAGGAAATGACAATTATTGCACAGCGCGGCAACAAACTTCGTACAAAAGGCTGGCGGCAAGAGGCTTTGCTTCGTCTGCTTGAAAATAATCTCGAAAATGGCGAAGACCCGGAAAATTTAGTGGTTTACGGTTCGATTGGCAAAGCCGCACGTGATTGGCAAAGCTACGATGCGATTGTCAAGGTGTTAAAAAATATTGAAGAGGATGAGACCTTGATTATTCAGTCCGGCAAGCCGATTGGGGTTCTAAAAACGCATAAAGATGCGCCACTTGTCATTATGGCGACAAGCAATCTAGTAGGACATTGGGCGACGGCGGAGGAATTTTATAAACTTTATGACAAAAATTTGACCATGTGGGGAGGTTTGACGGCTGGTGATTGGCAGTATATTGGCTCTCAAGGCGTAATTCAAGGGACTTATGAGATTTTTCAAGCAATTGCGCGTGAACATTTTAACGGAAGTTTGGCAGGAAAATTCATTTTGACAGCAGGTCTGGGTGGCATGTCTGGCTCGCAGCCGCTTGCAGGAGTAATGGCGGGTGCTGCAATTCTTGATGTGGATGTGGACGAGAGTAAGGCGGATAAACGGATTGAGACAGGATTTTTGCAGAAGAAAACGCATGATTTGGATGAAGCATTACGTTGGATACGTGCAGCGCAACTGGAGAAAACACCTGTGTCAGTTGGTCTGATTGGCAATGCTGCAACGATTTATCAGCAACTTTTACAACGCGGGGTCATTCCTGATATTGTCAGCGACCAGACGGCAGCGCATGACTTGCTCTACGGATATGTGCCAGAGGATATTGATTTGACAGAGCTGTCAAAATTGCGTCAGACTACACCTGAACGTGTCATTGCTCTTGCTGGTCAAAGTTTGGCGAAAGAAGTTCGGGTGATTCTTGATTTTCAGGCACGAGGCAGTATTGTTTTTGATAATGGTAATAATATTCGGACGCAAGCTAAAGCTTACGGTGTAGAAAATGCCTTTGATATTCCGATTTTTACAGAAGCTTTTCTTCGCCCGCTATTTGAGCGTGCAATTGGTCCTTTTCGATGGGTGGCGCTTTCTGGTGATTCACAAGATATTGAGTTGATTGACCAATATCTGCTTGAATTTTTCTCGGACAATGAAATTGTAACCAACTGGATTAAGCTTGCGGGAAAAAATGTGCCTGTGCAAGGGCTGCCAGCGCGAATCAGCTGGCTTGGACATGGTGAGCGGACAAAATTGGCACTTGCGGTTAATCAGTTCGTAGCTGACGGCATCTTAAAAGCTCCTGTAGCCTTTACGCGAGACCATCTTGATGCAGGAGCGATGACGCATCCGAATATTATGACCGAAAATCTTAAGGACGGTTCAGATGCGATTTCGGATTGGCCGCTTATCAATGCAATGGTTGCAAGTTCATCAAAAGCAGATTTGGTTGCCATTCATGCCGGGGGTGGTGGCTACGCAGGCTATATGCAATCAGCAGGATTGACAATTATTGCAGACGGAACGGCTGCCGCGGCAGAACGGCTAAAATTGGCGCTAGACAACGACACGAGTCTTGGTGTTTTACGTTATGCAGATGCAGGCTATGAAAATTCATTAGATGAGGTAAAGAAAAAAGGAATTCGGAGGGTCGAATTATAATGGTTAGGAAATTAACAAAAAAGGATGTTTTGGCAGCGGTTAAGGGTGGCGCAGTCTTTGCATCGGGTGGTGGTGCATTTTATACTCATGGATTGGAAATGGGATATGCGGCGCTTAGCTTGGGCGATGTTAATTTGATTGACATTAAAGAGTTGCCTGATGATGCGATTTTATTGACGCAGACGGCGATTGGTGCACCAGCTGGAACAACAGATTGGCAGATGCAAGGACGAGATTATATCAAAGCCGTTCAGTTGGTTCAGGAACAATTTCCTGAAAAAATCGTGGGGGTGTGGACGCCGCAAAACGGGAAATCCTCATCAACGAATGGTTGGATAACAGCGGCTGCGTTAGGCTTATATGTTGTGGACGTGACAGGAGATGTCAGAGCGCATCCGACAGGAGAGATGGGGGATATTGGTGTAAACTCGAATCCAGACTATACAACGGTTCAAGCAGCAGT
>JAJXWC010000018.1:5520-21809 GCA_021781855.1 Bacillota bacterium
GGTAAGCATTTGACGGGGCGTTATGTGGAAGTCGTGGTCAAAGGGACTTCAAAGACGACCTCAAAAATCTTGCGTGCAGCTTCTGATCAGGCAGGTGGCTTTATTGCGACAGCACGTCATCCGTTGCCCGTCAAATATGTTCGTGAAAATGCTGTTGTCGGAGGACTTTCTAAGGCGATAAATTTGGGTTATCGAATTCTTGCAGCTGAGGCTGCAGGTTCAGAGACAGTCATTAAAAACATTGTTCATGCTACTCATGGAGAAATCATTGCACATGGACGTGTTGTTTCAAAGGAAATGACTTACACCAATGAAGCTTTCGATATTGGAAAAATTGTGGTTGTCAGCACAGACGGACATTTATACACAATTTATGCCCAAAACGAATTTATGGCAATTGAGGATGAAGAAGGCAGACGAGTTTCAACCTATCCTGATGTCCAAACGCTTTTTCGAGCATCAGATGCTTTTCCACTTTCGACGAACGAAGTTAAAAAAGGTGAAGAAGTTGTTCTATTCAAAATTGATAAGTCCCAATTTCAACTCTCAACAGGTGTGAAAGACCCAGAAGTCTATCCAGATGTGGAAAAAGCGCTTGGAATTGAGCTGTATAAGTATTCATTTCCCGAAAATTGACTGACGACAAACGACTTGAATAAGTCTCTGCTTCATCCGCTCCTTGACAGTACACTACGAAAGATGAGAGCTTTGCTCTCTCTATCTACAACCTCAACAGTACGGTGTACAGTTGAGCTGTTAAGCTGTCCTTTTTATCTGGCATCTGGAAAAAGGCACAGCCGAAAATTCAAGGCGAAATAGTAATCTCTGAATTTAGTCGTGCGAAATTGCTGTCAAGTGTGTTAAGATGTAGAAAGAGTATCAATGGCACAGAAAATAAAATTAACGGGTTTTGACCTCCAAATCATAGATGTTTTACGTGTGGCACGTGGCGACTTTGAAGTAGAGCTTGATGAAATCGCGATTGAACGAGTCAAAAAATCCCGGCAAATTGTTCTTGATAAGGCACAGGGAACGGAAAAAATTTATGGTTTGAATACAGGTGTTGGGCAAAACAAGGACCAGACGATTGCTTTTGCTGAGTTCGAAAAATTTAATCGCAACCTGATTTATTCACACCTAGTTGCCATTGGGGACCCAGTTAATGAGATTCAGGCACGCGCAGTTTTATTGATTAAGCTTAATTCATTTTTGCGCGGTAATTCTGGTGTTGCCGAGGAAATTGTGTTGTTTTTGCAAATTCTTCTTAATCGGCGAATTACACCCATGATGAAAGCTACATCATCTATTGGTGAATCTGATTTGGGAACTTTAGCTTTTCTTGGTTTGGTTTTGCTTGGTGAGGGAAAAGTCTATTATCAGGGAGAACTTCAGCCGACAGCGGATGTTTTTGCTAAAGAAAAGCTTCAGCCTATTATACTTGGTCCAAAAGACGGCTTATCTATCGTGTCGTCAAATGCTTATTCACAAGCTCTGTCCATTTTTGCGATTGACGAAGCTCAGCGGCTTTTATCAAATATGGAACTGATTTATTCGTTGACTTTGGAGGCTGTTGATGGAAATGTTACACCATTTCTGTGGTACAAAAAAAGCGCTCCTCAACAAAGTGGCTATTTGCATGCGGCTGAACGCGTGCTGTCAAATTTAGCTGGTTCATATCTTTTAGACGAGCATTCTCGAACTTCAATGCAAGACCCCTTATCTTTTCGGAATTTTCCAAGTGTTGCTGCAAGTCTTTATGATGCGATTGATTATTTAGAGCGCATTGTTGCTTCGCATTTATATATTTCTGATGAAAATCCTTATGTTGATTTGGAAACCGATGCGATTTTATCAACTTGTAATTATGATACAACATCAGTTGCCTTAGCATTGGAAATGGTTAACACCGCCCTTTCGCAGCTTGCGCGTATGAGTGTTTTTCGAATAATCAAGCTAGGGGATTCTAGCTTTACTCATTTGCCACGGTTCTTGGCAGCGACAGAGCAAATGCTCGGATTTCAGACTCTACAGAAAACTGCCGTTCGATTGGAAGTGCAAATCAATGATTTGACTAATACGACAACGAATAATTTTTATCCTATTTCATCAGGTATTGAAGATTATGCAACTAACTTGCTGTTGATTTTGACAAAAACAAGCCAGATTTTATCTTATTTTAATTATATTTTAGCGATTGAAAGTCTATCTGCTGCGCAAGCTATTGATTTAGGAAAGGAAAAGCGCTTAGGGATTGGCAGCCAGCACCTTTATAATACTTTACGGACACTTGTTCCATTTTTGAGCCAAGACTACAATCTTTCGGAACTCGTTGAAAAAATTGCCGCCGAGCTTATCGCAAATACTTCAGGAATTGCTGCTTCACAAGGCGCTGCGCAGTTGTGAAAAGGGGGAGTACAATCAGTCAAATGTAACTTTTGAAGTGATTACTTCATCTCAGCTTATACATCTATCTAAGGAGAACTTATGAATCAATTTTTACAAACTCTTGCACAACAAAAAGGAGCTATCCTACAAGCTGTTTTTGAGCATCTTTCGATGTCTTTACTGGCGCTTGCGATTGCGGTATTGATTGCTGTGCCTTTGGCCGTATTAGTGGCACATCGCAAACGAACAGCAGGTTTGCTTCTACAAATTACGGGCGTTTTTCAGACCATTCCCTCGTTAGCAATTTTAGGACTTTTAATTCCATTTGTCGGAATTGGTGTTGTACCAACGATTATCGCACTGATTGTTTATGCGCTATTGCCAATTTTCCAGAATACTTATGTTGGCTTATCAGAAATTGACCCAGCATTCTTGGAGGCGGCAGATGCGTTTGGGTTGCGACGCTGGCAACGTTTGTTCCGGATTGAGCTGCCACTTGCTTTGCCTGTAATTATTTCGGGTATCCGCACGGCATTGGTTTTCATCATTGGTACAGCAACCTTGGGGGGTCTGATTGGTGCAGGTGGTTTGGGAACTTTTATCATGAGCGGTCTGACCAATTACAATTATAATTTGGTGCTAATTGGCGCATTGGGTTCAGCAATTTTGGCGATTGTCTTATCGGGACTTTTAGGTTATCTATCAAAACGACGGCCGCGTAATGCCGTTGTGACATTGCTTGCACTAACAGTCATTATTGGCGGCATCAATCTGGTACAGTCAGGTATTTTTACTTCAACAAAAGATGCAAAAGAAAATATCATTATTTCTGGTAAACTTGGTACAGAGCCCAATATTTTAGATAATATATACGCTGATTTGATTAAGGCCTATGACCCCAAAGTTACGGTGAGTTTGAAAGAAAATCTAGGGAATACCACATTTCTTTTCAGTGCGCTAAAAGATGGCAAAATTGATATTTATCCTGAATATACGGGAACAGTGCTAGAGTCGCTGGTTAAAACGCCAAAATCCATTGCGGGAAAAGATTTGTCTGCGACGGCAACTTATACGAATGCTAAAAATTTGCTGTCTAATCAATTTAATTTGACTTATTCAGAACCTTCTGAGTTCCAAGATACTTATGCAGTTGCAGTGAAAACAAGCTTTGCAAAGAAATATGATTTAAAGACGATTGCGGATTTGGCGAAAGTAGAAAATACAGCGACAGTCGCTTTCGATGCGGAATTTATGGCTCGTAGTGATGGTTATTTGGGATTGAAATCTGCTTATGGATTGAATTTCAGTAAGATTTCGACTGTGGATAATTCGTTAGCTTATCCTGCTATTAACTCTGGAAAAGCGGATATTATTGATGTTTATTCGACAGATTCGGGAATTAAACGTTATGATTTGACAGTACTTGCAGATAGTAAAAATCTCTTTCCAAAATATCAAGCTGCACCACTGATGCAAACAAGTTTTGCAGACAAACATCCTGAAATTGTTAATATTTTGAACAAATTGAAGGGTAAAATTACGGATGAGCAAATGCGCGAAATGAACTACGAAGTAGATGTCAAAAATCAAACGGCAGCAAGTGTAGCGGAGCGTTTCTTAAAATCGGAAGGATTAGTGAAATAATGGGAAAAATTATTGAATTCAAAGACGTAGGGCTGCGTTACGGCACTAAAAAAGTTGTTGAACATCTGAATTTTGAAATTGAGCAAGGAGAGATTTTCGTTCTAGTTGGTCCTTCAGGTGGAGGGAAAACTTCGACACTGAAGATGATTAATGCGTTGGTTGTACCAACGGATGGTGATGTTTACTTTGGAGAAAAGCGGATTAAAGACTATGATTTACAGGATTTACGTTTAAAAATTGGCTATGTTTTGCAGCAGATTGCACTTTTTCCGCACATGACAGTCCAGCAAAATATTGAGTTGATTCCCGAACTGAGAGGGTGGGAAAAAACAAAGCGTCATGAGCGTACAACGTATTTGTTGAATAAAGTTGGATTGTCTGCAGAAAAATATCGAAATGCTTACCCACGAGAATTATCGGGCGGCGAGCAGCAAAGAATTGGGATTTTACGTGCTATTGCAGCGGAACCTGATTTAATTTTGATGGACGAACCGTTTTCAGCCTTAGACCCAATTTCACGAACAGCTTTGCAGGATTTGATTTTGGATATTCATGCAGAATTAGGAACGACGATTGTGTTTGTTACACACGATATGAATGAGGCACTCAAGCTGGGAACACGGATTGCCGTAGTCTCTGAAGGAAGTATCATACAGCTTGCCCAGCCTGATGTGATTAAGGAACGACCAGCTAATGACTTTGTCAAATCGTTTTTTGGAGCAGCCTCTTATGAGAAACAACTGACTGTACAGAATTTGATTGACTTTCAGGGACTTGACGAAAAAGCGGAGCCAGCAAATGAGGCACTGTCAAATTTGACAGGATTGTCAGAGCTTTATGAACGGCTAGCTTCAGTTGAGCATGTTGCAATTCTTGACGAAAATCAACAATTTTTGGGCAATTTGACGCGGGAGGCAATGTTTAAATTTTTAGCAAATAAAAATGACCAATAAGGTCATTTTTTGTTGTCAAAATAGGGTTTAACGACTTTCCAACAGCTTTCAAAGTCTTGTTGAAAATGCTCATTCCATTCAGATGCGAAATAGGGATGGTGAAAGCGACTGAAAAGGTAAAGGAAGGCGCCGAGCTGACGTTCGTTTTTTATCTGACTGGCTGCAGAAAAGCTGGCAAGAAGGTCTTTAATATGTTGTTGCTCAAGCTCTGGCTGACTGCCTAGGTAAGTAGTATAGAGTGCAAACATTTCAGGAGTGTCCTGATAGGCACGATATTTGCTAGAAGCAAGTGTCCAAAGCCAATCATGACAGCATTCGGCGAGGTCTGATTTTGCTGTTTTGAAAGGAAAAATATCTGATAATATTTGATTGAGCCAGTTGAAAGCAAGGGTTGAAAAAATGTCATTTTTATTTTTGAAATGCTTGTAGAGCGCTGGCTGACTGATACCCACGGCGGTAGCAATATCGGTCAGATTGACCTGTTCAACACCGTTTTCAACGATGAGTTTTTCTGCTGTGACAAGGATTTTCTCTTTGGTGTTCATGATTTTATTTTAGCACAAGTTATAATTATTGACAAATATAACTTTTTGTTTTATAATTTCAGTTATAAAAAATAAATATTATAACTTTAGAGGTAGAAAAATGAGAGCATTAGTGACTGGCGCAAATAAGGGAATTGGTTTTGGTATTGCAAACGCTTTGGGAAAGAAGGGGGTAGAAATTCTGGTTGGAGCGCGTGATGAAGTGCGTGGAAATGCTGCTGTAGCAGAATTAATAGCACAAGGTATTGCTGCGAGCTGGGTCAAAATTGATTTGAATGATTTCTCGACTTTTGAAACTGCTGCAAAGACGATTGGAAAAATTGACTTTTTGATAAATAATGCGGGAATTTCTGGAAATATCCGCTCAGAAAACGGTGCGCGTGACATGACAAAATCGGCTTTTGCCTACACAACGGCGGAATTGCGCGAAACTGTTGAAGTGAATTTTTTAGGTACGCACGAAATTATTATGACTCTACTGGAAAATTTGACAGATGACGGAAAAATTCTTAATGTGACCGTTCCAGTATCAAGTCCTTACTGGCAGCCATTGGCTTATGTGACTTCAAAAGCTGCACAAAATGTGATGACAATGGCATTTGGACGCGAATTTGAAAAGTCAGGAAGCAAACGTCAGATTTTTGGTGTAATGCCAGGTGCTGTGGCGACAGACCTGAATGGAGCAAAAGTCGGGGACCTTGGAGGAACGGTCAAATCCATTGATGATGCAGGAGAAAATATTGTCAGCTTCCTTTTTGACGGAAAAAATCATAATGGCCATCTGGTGCAGTTTGACAAAAAGGAAGTGACAACTTATGAGCAGGAATTATGGGGAGAAAGCAGAGACTAAATTTTAGGTATTATGTGATGAAATCAACTTAACTTAATAACTAGACCTCCTCTGCATCAGTAACCTAAAAAGTTCGCTGATAAGATAATTAGTGAAAAGAGATAAGGAAATCAGCTTTTACGCTGATTTTTTTGCTATAATGAGTTCGTCAACCATACGGTAAGAAAATTTTTTGACAAAAAGGTCAGACGTATAAGGAGAGAAAATGATTAGAGCTGTAGTTTTTGACATGGACGGCGTTTTGTTGGATTCAGAATATACATATTTATCCTCGAAAACGGAAATTTTACGCGATTGCGGATTTCCAAAGCCTGTGAGCTATCAGTATCAATTTATGGGAACGACTTATGAATTTATGTGGTCTGCGATGAAAACAGAGTTAGGACTTCCTGAGCCGATTGAGTTTTATATTGAGGAGATGAAAAAACGTCGACAGGAAACGATTGCACATGATGGGGTGCGTGCGATAAAAGGCGCTGTCGCCTTGGTTCAGAGACTGCATGCCGCTGGAATTCCGCTCGCAGTCGCATCAAGCTCACCCAAGACTGATATTTTACAAGCATTGGAAGGCATGGGAATTAAGGACTGTTTTGATAAATTAGTCAGCGCAGAGGAAGTCGCAAACTCGAAACCTGCACCAGACGTGTATGTGGAAGCAGCGCGCCAACTCAATGTTCCTGTCGAAACTTGTCTGGCATTCGAAGATACAAAAAATGGTAGTCTTTCGGCCGCTCGTGCGGGAATGTATGTGATTGGTTTTGCAAATCCTGATTATCCGGTGCAGGATTTGAGTGCAGCTGATGAGATTGTCAAGAGTTACGCAGATTTGACAGCAGAGCTCGTAAGACAAAAACGTTGAATTTGTTGATAAGTTATTCACAATTTGTGGATAACTAGGAAATTTATCTCAGTAGTGCATGCTAACATCCCCCGCCTTTAAGGGGGAGGGATAAGCAACATTAAGCTTCGAATCTGGTCTCTGCTTTATTTACTCCAGAAATGCCGCAAGTCCACTTTGTTCAACTTACTCATAAAACTGTCCACAAAAATTATCCACAGACTGTGGAAAAAACGCTTATGGAATTCCTTTCATAGTTTACTGAAAAAAACAGACTGAGGAAATGATAAATTCTGTCTAAAACTTGACAGAATTTTTTTTTATAAAATATTTACATTTAAAGCCTATGAAAAAAGGAGTATTTATAGTAAAATGTAAAAGGGAATTTCACAAAACAAAAAAGAATGGAGGTGCAAATATGCAAAAAATGACAAAAAACAACAAAAGCGATGAGCTCAAAACGCTCGCTCAACTTGGTCGGGAGGAATTATTCGAGAGTATCAAGACGACATTCACGGGACTCACACCTGAAATAGCAGAGGAACGTCTGGAAGAATACGGTGCCAACCTTGTTGCAGCGCAGAAACTCACGCCTTGGTACATCATTCTCTGGCATGCTTTCCGCAATCCTTTTTCACTCGTATTAGCTTTTCTAGCACTCGTTTCTCTCTTAACAGGTCAGATTGAACCCGCCGTGTATATGTGTGTGATGATTGTGCTCTCGGCAAGTGTATCTTTTGTGCAAGAGTATAAGAGTGAAAAAGCTTCTGATGCCTTGCGCGAAATGATTGAAAATACAACAAACGTAAAGCGAAATGGGGAATTCAAAGAAATCCCGATGGACGAAGTTGTGCCGGGAGACATTATTCAATTACAGACAGGCGACATGATTCCAGCAGATGCCATCTTACTTGAGTCAAAAGACCTCTTCATCAATCAGGCCAGCCTGACTGGTGAGTCTTATCCCGTCGAAAAAAGGCTTCCTGAAGAACTTGATGAAGATGAACAAGTTGAATGGGATAAAATTTCTTCGATTGACGCTCCGAATGTCCTTTTCATGGGAACGGATGTCTTGTCTGGTAACGGAGAAATTCTTATCGTGAAAACAGGGAGTCGGACAATGTTTGGTGACATTGCCGCAAAATCTTCGAATAGTGCGCGCGTACAATCCGCTTTTGACAAAGGATTAAATCGGATTTCTCGCCTTTTGATGATTATGGTCATTATTCTTTTTCCGATTGTGTTCATCATCAACTGGCTGACTAAAGATTCCGCACTTGATGCCTTCTTCTTTGCGATTGCCGTTGCTGTTGGGCTTACACCTGAAATGCTGCCGATGGTTGTAAATACTAATCTTGCCAAAGGTGCTGTTGCCCTCTCTCGAAAAAAAGTCATTGTTAAACAGCTCTCTGCTATTCAAAATCTCGGTTCGATGAATATTCTCTGTACCGATAAAACAGGAACCATCACCGAGGACCGTGTAGTGATGATGTCCTATGTGAGTGCAACAGGTGAAAAAAAGCACCATGTCCTACACGCCGCTTTTATTAATTCTTATTTCCAGACAGGCTGGAAAAACCTGATGGATATTGCAATTATTCAGTATTTTAACAAACATCCGCGTGAATTTGATTATTCCCGCATGGAAAAAGTAGATGAACTGCCTTTCGACTTTTCCCGCCGCCGTTTGTCCGTTGTTGTTCGTGAGGGTGAAAAAAATCTCATGGTCACCAAAGGTGCTGTTGAAGAAATGGAAGCCATCTGCACACATGTTCGTGAAAACGGTGTTGATGTGCCGATTACACCTGAAAAACTCGCTGCCATGCGCCAGGTCAATGTCGAAATGAATCTTGAAGGAATGCGCGTCCTTACCGTTGCTCAACGTACATTAACCGACGAAGAACTTGAAGATTTTGACCAATCCAGTGAAAAAAACATGACACTAATTGGTTTCTTAGGTTTCCTTGACCCCGCTAAAGCCAGCGCAAAATCAGCAATCACAAGTCTGCACGACCACGGTGTAACCGTTAAAGTCCTGACCGGCGACAATGCTATCGTTGCTAAAAAAGTCTGCGCAGATGTCGGTATTCCTGTTGAAAAATACTATCTTGGCACAGATATTGACCAGATGGACGATGAAACGCTCTTTGAAGCTGCAATGGAAGCTCATCTCTTTGCAAAACTTTCGCCCATGCAAAAATCACGCATTATTGAGATGCTCCGTAAGGTGCATACTGTTGGCTTTATGGGCGATGGAATCAATGATGCACCAGCTTTGCGTGCCGCAGATGTTGGTATTTCAGTAGATACTGCAGCAGATATCACGAAAGATGCCAGCACCATTATCCTGCTCGAAAAATCGCTACAAGTGTTGGAAACAGGGGTTATCGAGGGACGCAAAGTCTTTTCAAACATGATGAAATACATCCGCATCACGCTTTCATCAAACTTCGGGAATGTCTTTTCAGTTCTTGTCGCTTCAGCTTTCTTACCATTTTTGCCCATGCTTTCAACCCAGCTCCTGACGCTCAATCTGATTTATGATATCTCACAGCTTACTACACCTTGGGACAATGTTGATGCCGAAGAAATCGCTCGCCCTGTCCAATGGGGAACACGCGGTTTGGCAAAATTTGCCGTTACCCTTGGTCCTTTGTCCTCAATTTTTGATATTACTACGTTCGTTGTATTATGGTTTGTTTTTGGTTATCACAATGCACAACATGCTGCTCTATTTCAGGCAGGTTGGTTCATTGAGTCGCTTGCCACACAAGCTATGGCCTTCCATATCTTACGGACACGGAAACTTCCCTTTATCGAAAGTCGAGCTGCATTACCCATTTTCCTGTCAACGATTGGCGCATTTGTTTTTGGTGGTTTATTGCTTAGTACTCCGATTGGGGGAGCAATCAGCCTCAGTCATGTTGAACCGCGTTTTCTGCTTTGGTGGGTTGCAATCGTCATTGCCTACATTGTCGTCTTGCAAATTGGAAAATGGATTTACTACAAGAGAAATCCGCAATTTGATTAAAGAACAAGTCTAAAAGTCAAAAATAACAGCTTAACAGTTAGAGCAAAGTGTTCCTCTCGCCTTTCGTAGTGCGACTGGAATAGCAGAGCGAACTGAGATGAAGCAATTCACTTCAAGAATACGTTAAGGGCACCTCTAAAAACTCAGAAATTCTGAGTTCGGCTAAATTTCCCAAATTCTTCGTCTTCCTCCTAACCTTGCACCAGCAAGGCTTCGTTGTCAGTCCTCGATTTTGAAAAATTTAGCTCAAACTCAAAATTAGCAGTTTTTAGAGGTACCCTTAAACAAAAAAATTCTAAAACCACAGTTTTAGAATTTTTTTAACTTAGCAAGTGCTCTTTTCGTTTCGATTGCTTTAACAACCAAGTTTATCCATTTTTCATTGCACTCTCATCAGTTGATTAGTGAAATCTACAAGATAACATAGAAGAATCAGTTTTTGATGGAATAGCCACTTTAATCGTGATTTTCTTCAAAATGTTTCACAAGTTTGCCTGTAACATCTGTTTCCAGCATTTTGTGAACTTGCCGCAGGGCACTTGCGACTGTTTCAGGGGTTGCGTTGCCGTGAATTTTGACAACAGGTGCTTTCAGACCGACAAATGGCGCACCCCCAGCACTATCTGTACTCATCAGGTCACGAAAGCCAGATAGCGGTTTTTTAATCAATGCTCCACCGATTTTAGTTGTGAAACTGCCTCCCATGATTGCTGCCTTAATCTGTTTCATAAGAATGCTTGCTGTACCTTCAATCGCTTTAAGCACAGCGTTTCCCGTGAAACCATCAGCGACCACAACATCTGCAGCTCCAGCAAGAATATCGCGAGATTCAATATTGCCGATAAAATTAATATCTGTGCGTGTTGAGAGTAATTCATGGGCTTCTTTAATCATTGGTGAACCTTTTGATTCTTCAGCACCATTGGAAAGAAGTGCTACACGCGGTTGAGCAATTCCACGGACATTTTCAGCATAATAACTGCCTAAAATCGCAAAATCAACAAGGTGTTGTGCTGTATTTTCTGTATTTGCACCGAGGTCCAACATGTCAAAGCCTCGCCCGTCAACAGTTGGCAATGTGGACATGAGCGCAGGACGGCTGACTTGTTTGATACGTTTCACAAAGAGTAGTCCAGCGGTTAATAGGGCACCAGTTGAGCCAGCCGACAAAACAGCACCAGCCTCTCCGGATTTTACAGCCTGCACAGCACGCACGAGTGAGCTATCTTTTTTTTCTTTGATTGCAGAAACAGGGTCATCATGAAAGTCAATGACTTCAGTCGTTTCCACAATTTCAACATTTGCTTCATCTTCCAAGAAAGCTCGAATCTTTGTACTATCGCCATAAAGTTGGAAAGTTACATCGTGCAGCTCTTTTTTTGCAAGATTTACGCCTTTTACAATGTTTTCAGGGGCGAAATCTCCCCCCATTGCGTCAATAGCTATTTTCATAAATAAAACCTTTCTTTAGCTTAACAAACATCCGATAGATGCTTGCACAGTCATTATAAATTAAAATCTAAATCTCAAGTGCATAGTGCTCAACAATATCAAAAGAAACAAAATAATGAGGATGAGTACAAACGGAATGGATACGTCTAGTTTATCCGAACGGATTTTTTTGCTCAAAAGCTGATAAATCCCCAATCCCAAGAGTCCCCCAATGCTATTATTGATAAGGTCAGTGATATCTGCCACACCAATATTTGTGAGAAATTGAATGAACTCAAATATAAAGCTTGTTGCCATAATAATCAGAAACTTTTGCCAAAAAGTCAATCGTTTTGCGACAGTCATAAAAAGCAGTCCATAAGGAATAAAGACAAAAACATTAAATGCAATTTCGAGGCTTCCACCAGACTGAGCATAAGGAATGAGATTAACGTACCAGATATGTACTGATGGGAGCGACAGATGTCCACCGAATTTGAACATAATCCCCCATGTAAGTAAGATGAGATAAAAAGCAAAAACGAATTTTGAGATTTTTTTCATATTTTTATTATACCAATATGTGAGTTCGATTGCTTGACATAGAGTCAAGGTGGTCAATAAAATTTTACAAAACAAAATATCAGATAGAGCAAAGGAACATAAGGCACGCGGGCAGTGTCAAGAGGCTATCTTTTGGTACAAGCTACCAGTTTCGTTAATCAAGCATCAAACCAAAAGTTATAAATTACATAAAAAAAATCAGCATTGGCGCTGATTTTTTCTGTATTCTTGAGTAAATCATTTTTTGTATTGTTTACCCTGTTTCGTTTGTGGTTCTTTCATGTTTCTTGTTATAACAGTAATTCGCTAACTACTAAAAGTCGGAAACAAGATTTTTTTCTATTCGATTGTTGCTAAAATTTGTTCAATCTCGGCTAAAACGGTATCATCATTATTTGTGCCGATAATTTTGTCCGCAATGGCCAGAATTTCTGGCGAAGCGTTGCTGACAGCATAGGCAGTACCTGCATATTGCAGCATTTCGTAGTCGTTCATTTGGTCGCCAAAAACGGCAAGATTGTCTTTGCTTAGACTGAGATAGTCAAGGAGTTTGGCAAGTCCAGTGGCTTTGCTGAGTCCGGCAGGAATGATATCAATACTTGTAAATCCTGTAGTCGTTGCACGCGTGTAAGGTGCATGGGTGTTAATCCAGTTTTCACATTCGCGTGTGTGTGCTTCGGGAAAATTTGTTGTGATTTTGAGTAAATCATCGCTGATGTCAGCAGCAGAAGCAACTTTCTGGCAATTTGGATAATAAAGCTGTGCTTTATTGAAAAACCAGTCGGATACGCTATCTAACATATAAGCACCTTTCAAGCCTGAAATAAGAAAATCATCTTGTGGACTGTAAGGCATTGAGCGCAAAAAGCCAATCAATTCGTTGACTTGCGCCAAACTGAAGTGAGCGGCAAAAATGATTTTGCTACCAACAGCGACAACACCACCATTTTCGGCAACAAATGCCATTTCATCTCGGAAGTCGGCGAAAAGCTCGGTCAGAGCGAGTAACGAACGTCCTGATGAAGCAGCAAAAATCAGTTTTTTCTTGGTAAATTGCTGTAAAATTTCATGCAGTTTTTCATGATTGAATGTACGGTCATCATGAAGAAAGGTGCCGTCCATGTCAGTGGCAAATAATTTGAGTTGTTTTTCCATTTTTTCTTCTATTTGATTTATAAAATGAAGCTCTGCCAGTTTTGACAGAGCTGTAAAATTCGGAGACTTAATCGGCCCAAAGTGCTTTAACCTTTGTCTGAACTTCGTCATTTTCCAAAAATTCATCGTAAGTTTCGCCGATACGGTCAATAACGCCATTTTTTGACAAAACAACGATGTGATTTGCCAAAGTCGAAATGAATTCATGGTCGTGTGAGCTAAATAAAATGCTGCCTTTAAAAGCGGATAAACCGTCATTTAGCGCAGAAATAGATTCCAAATCCAAGTGATTGGTTGGGTCATCAAGCACCAAAACATTGGCACGCTGAAGCATCATTTTTGACAGCATAACGCGGACTTTTTCCCCACCAGAAAGCACCGAAACAGGCTTCAAGCTTTCTTCGCCTTTGAAAAGCATACGACCGAGGAAACCGCGCAAATAGGTATTATCGTCTTCTTCTTTGGTCAATACAAATTGACGCAGCCAGTCCAAAATTGATTCATTGCTGGCAAAATCACGGGTATTATCTTTCGGCAGATAGCTACGTGTAGTCGTGATTCCCCATTTAATCTCGCCTGTGTATTCGATATCGCCCATGAGTGCACGAATGAGTGCAGTTTGCTGAATGTCATTTTTTCCGATGAAAACTGCTTTATCACCTGGTGCCAGAATGAATGAAATATTATCCAGAATTTTTTCGCCGTCAATTTCGACAGACAAATTGTCCACGCGAAGCAAGTCATTTCCGACTTCACGTTCTTGAGCGAAATTGACAAATGGGTACTTGCGTGAAGATGGAACGAAGGCTTCGACTTCAATCTTATCTAGCATTTTTTTACGCGAAGTCGCTTGTTTTGATTTTGAAGCGTTGGCAGAGAATCGTGCGATGAAGTCTTTCAACTCGGCAATTTTTTCTTCGGCTTTGCGATTTGCATCGGATTGTAGGCGTAATGCAAGTTCAGAAGATTGTTTCCAAAAATCATAATTACCTGGGTAGAGCTTGATTTTGCCGTAGTCGAGGTCTGCCATATAAGTACAAACGTTGTTCAGGAAGTAGCGGTCGTGCGAAACGACGATGACTGTGTTTTCAAAATTAATCAAAAACTCTTGTAGCCAGTTGATTGCAGCGATATCAAGACCATTAGTCGGTTCATCTAAAAGCAGCACATCTGGTTTGCCGAAAAGTGCCTTTGCCAGCAGAACTTTGACGTGCTCGCCAGAAGTAAGATTTGCCATGAGGTCATAATGCTGGTCGGGTTTAATGCCAAGACTTTGCAAGAGTGAGGCAGCTTCGGCTTCAGCTTCGTAACCGCCCATTTCACCGAATTCCGCCTCGAGCTCGGCTGCACGCATTCCGTCAGCATCAGAAAAATCTTCTTTCATATAGATAGCGTTCTTTTCCTGTGCGATGGCGAAAAGTTTTTCGTTGCCCATCATAACAACGTCAAGCGGTGTTTGTTCCTCATAATCGTAGTGATTTTGCCGCAAAACGGACATTCGTTCGTTGGGACCGAGAGAAACATTACCAGTGGTCGGTTGGATTTCGCCGTCCAAGATTTTTAGAAAAGTTGATTTACCTGCGCCATTTGCGCCAATCAAGCCATAACAGTTGCCAGGGGTAAATTTAATGTTGACCTCGTCAAAGAGTTTGCGGTCAGAGAAAATAAGAGAAATATCAGATACAGTAAGCATGAATTGTCCTTTTTTGTGTAGTTAAGATAATTTTATCATAAATTTAGAAGTTTATAAAGTCCGTTTTGCTTTTGAGAGGGCTGTCAAAAAGGAAATATTTTGATAAAGCTGTCAAATCACATTTGAGCCTAATTTTAGTCACATTTTAGGGAAAATTAAGTAAATGACATTATAATATACTTATTCCAATAAAATTTTTCATTAAGTTTACTCCTAAAAATTAAAAAGCCCGGCTGGTTACCGAGCTTTTTTGTGTTATTTACGACTTTTTTCGAGTCGCTTCATAATCGTCTTTAAGCCAAATTTTAAAACATTGGGCATAGTGCGAGCGATATAAACAGTGGCTTTGTCGCCAAAAGCATTGAAATAACGGCGTTTGGGCCTGATGTCAGTTGCGGCTTTGTAAAAAATACGAGCCAAATCAGCAGAGGTTGCAGTACTGTGAGTCTCAAATCCTGCAAGCGCGCGTTTGACATCGCTCACAAGAGCAGCATAAGGCGAATTTTCATGTAGGTTCTTTTCAGCATTCTCAACAGCAATCGTTGCCCAGCTTGATTGAGTTCCACCAGGTTGCACAACGACGCTCCGAATACCAAAAGGTTCGACTTCTAAATCAAGCACATCGCTCCATTGCTGTAAGGCCGCCTTCGTCGCATGGTAAAAGGCACCAAGCGGCATATAAAGGTCACCTCCAATGGAAGAAATGTTAACAATTCGTCCAAATTTTTGTGCTCGCATACTAGGGAGCACAAGTTGTGTCAGTTCAACGGCGCCGAAGAAGTTGGTCTCAAATTGTTTACGGACATTTTCCATAGGAATTTCCTCGGTTGGGCCATATTCGCCGTAACCGGCATTGTTGACGAGAACGTCGATTTTTCCTGCCTTTTCGAGGATTTGGGCGATAAAGTCGTGATTGCTCTTGCTATCGGTAACATCAAGTTTTAGCGCAGTAATATTGGATTCTGTTGGGATTTTCTCAACACGGCGCGCACCAGCATAGACTTGCCAACCTTTACTAGCAAAGAGTTTTGCGGCTTCGTACCCCATACCGTTTGAAGCTCCTGTGATAACAGCGATTTTTTCTGCCATTTTAGTTCTCCTTATATTTATATTAGCGGATAGCTTCCGCGAAAGCTCAAGTGTTAAACTTGAATAAGCACGCTGTGGATTAGTATAGCTCTCCAATCGCTAGACGATTTC
>JAJXWC010000182.1 GCA_021781855.1 Bacillota bacterium
TTTATCGTGCTTGCGATGAAATTATATGCTTATCATTTGCCATTTTTCTATCTGGCATTGCTTGGAAAATGGAAAAAAGAGTTGGGAAATACAGCCGAGATTATTTTTACGGCTAGTCGTGAAACTTTGCCTGCACTGGACTTTTTGCATCATCATTATCCGAAGATAAAGTGCCATGTTTTTTATTTGAATACATTGGACACAGAAGTTGCTGATTTGACAGAATGGTCAAATGCTCATTGTGAAATCTGGACGTTTGACAAAGATGATGCAGAAAAATTTGGTTTGCATTTGACGACACAGCCGATTTGTAAAGAAAGTTTTGAGCATATTTTTGATGAGGAAATTCGCTATGATGTGACTTTTGTCGGTGAGGATAAAGGCCGTTTACCGATTTTGGTGCCTTTGAAAAAAGCACTTGAAAATCAGCAACTGACAACGAACTTTCATATCACTTGCACCTATGAACCCAACCGGTCTATAGCTTTTGATTATGATTATGCTGAACCGTTAGCCTATGAGAAGGTTTTGCAATTTTATGCGCAGTCTCGTGCTGTCATAGAAATTTTACAAACGGGTCAAAAAGGTTCGACCATGCGCACACTAGAGGCGGGTTATCTTGGAAAAAAATTGATTACGAATAATCAGGATGTCGTTCATGAGCCCTACTTTCACCCGAACAATATTTTTGTTTTGACGGGAAATAATGCGTCTGAAATTGCTGACTTTATGAAAAAAGACTTTGTCAAAATTTTTGATTATGGCTACTATGAAATGGAAGAATGGCTAAAGAGATTGGGAAATTACAATGATAAAATTTAGTATTATTATTCCCGTTTACAATGCAGAAAAAACAATTTTGCGCTGTCTGTCGTCAGTACAAAGACAAAGTTACGCTGATTGGGAAGTACTGGCAGTTGATGACGGTTCCACAGATGCCTCCTTACAGCTTTTAGAAAAAGCAGCCGCTGAGGATGCACGAATAAAAGTTGTTCATCAAAAAAATGGAGGAACAAGTAAGGCACGAAATTTAGGGCTGGAGCTTGCAAGCGGAGATTATGTGCTTTTCTTAGATAACGATGATTATTGGCCAACCGAATATGGCTTGCAGGAGATTTCCGATTTGCTTGATGAGTCTCATGCAGATGTGCTGAATTTTGACTCGGCATTTGACACAGACTGGGAAAAAAATCATAGATTAATTTCGAATTTTGATAGGGAAAAAGTTTTAGGAAAAGCTGCAGAAGAAGCATTAAACAATATGGCAAAAGAACGGAAGATTTTCCGAGCAGTCTGGTCAAAAGCAATAAGTCTTTCGCTCATTCGTAAGGCAAATATTCGCTTTCCAGAAGGCAAAAGAAACGAAGATACAATGTTCACTGCCGATTTGATTATCAATGCTAAATCGTATGATTGGTATAACAAATGTTTTTATATTTGGGTAAAAAATGGAGAAAGTCAATCTTTCAGCCGACCCAAGACTCGGGATATGCGAGATTTATTGGACATCATTTCTGAGAAGATAAACTCAGAAGAAAAGGAAAATCCGAAATTTTATCCGCTTTATGAATACTTTGCTTATCCTTATATCGTGCTGCTGGGGCAACTTCAAGCTACTGCTTTTCTAGGGAACAAAGAGAGCAAAAAGATGATTAAGGAAGCAAAAAAATACAAATTTTTATTTCAATACGATGGAAATCCTGAAGTTCATAAAATTCATAATTTTAGCAAGATATTTGGTTATCGCTTAGCATCATTTGCACTCGGCTACACCATGTGGAAAATATATCGTCAAAGAGAGAAAAACTTATTTAGAGCGAAGGTGTAAATATGATTTCCGTCATTATCCCAATGTATAATCGGGAAAAAACGATTGAACGTGCAATTAGAAGTGTGCTTGAACAAAAGCAGGCAGACGGCAGCTATTTTGATATGGAAGTGCTGGTGATTGATGATTGTTCGTCTGACGATTCTGTCAAAATTGTGCAAAAGTTATTTGGCAAATCGGTCAAATTGATTCAGTTAAACAAAAATTCTGGCGCAAATGTCGCGAGAAATGTGGGAATTGCAGCAGCTCAAGGAGAATATATTGCCTTTCATGATTCAGATGATGAATGGCTAGCAGGAAAACTCGCAAAGCAGCTTGATTTTCTAAAACAGGAAAAAGCGGATTTGGTTTCTTGTGCGATTTCATGGCGTGGCGGTGAGCGCGGCAATCATGAACTTCATCACAAAGAAGGTCCTGTTACGACAAACGATTTGACTGCGGGGAATTTTCTCAGCACGCAAACGCTTTTGATGAAAAAAGAAATTTTGCTTGATACAAAATTTGATGAAAATTTACCTCGTTTGCAGGACTGGGATATCGTCTTTCGACTGAGCTTACGATATAGATTAAGCTTTCTTGACGAAGTACTCGTCTATCAATATCCAGAAAAAAATAGTATTTCACGGGATAATAAAGCCAAAGGATGTGCAGTAGCGATGCTAGATGAAAAATTTCAAAGCTTATATGAGATGAATAAAGCAGAAAAATCAAAATTTTATTATCATCTAGGAACGCTGATTTCATCAAAAGCCTATTATAAAAAATCATTGCTTGCTAAAATTAATTTTAAAGCCGTTAAAGCGCTGATTTTTGGAAGATGAAGCAGAGACTAAATTCGAAGCTTGCCATTGCGACCAGTTGCTTAGACCGTCTGTGCACTGCTGAGATGAACTTATACAAACATGCAGACATTGTTAATACGAACGGATTTTGATAGAATTAAGCAATGAAAAGAAAAAGTAGGAAAATAAAAATTGTCCTGATAGTGGCGGCAACTATGGCTGCATTCAGTATGATTCCATTATTTACCCATCCAAAAAGCCCTGAAGTCAAAACAAAGCCTAGAGAGAAAATGATTGCTTTGACATTTGACGATGGGCCAAATCCCAAGACAACGCCGAAACTTTTAGAGGAGTTGCAAGCTGCGCATGTGCATGCAACCTTTTTTGAGATTGGAAAAAATGTTGCCCAATATCCCGAAATTACAAAAGCACTTAGTGATGCTGGAAATGATGTTGCGTCACATACATGGAACCATATTGATTTGACTACTTTGACGCCGATATCAGCTAAAAATGAAATAGATGAGGCAGCCAGTGAAATTACCAAAATTACGGGTAAAAATATGCCTTTCTATCGTCCACCAAAAGGTCGATTTGATTCAGCTATTTTGAAATCAGAAAGCAAGGAAGTAGTGACTTGGTCACAAGATACAGGTGACTGGGCGACATTAGACACTGAAACGACTATCAAGTATGCAACTTTGAATCCACACGATAATGAGATTATTTTGATGCATGATATTTATCCGCAGACAGTAGCAGCAGTTCCTGCCATCATCAAAAATCTTGAGCAGAGAGGCTACACACTCGTTACAGTAAGCCAGTTAATAGAAAACCACGGCGGTTTTCATGAGCATCAGTCGTATATGAAAACCAAATGACAGGCACTTGCTAAGGAAATTTATTTGAAACAGGCGATAAAATGCAAACAAAATACTTAGATAAACTTTATCTCACAGATTTCACAGACATCTTTGATAAAAAATTAGCAATCAATCGTTCTTTGAAAGTTGAAACAATTAAAAAAGGGATGATTTTTCCTGTTAACGAATCTTGGAATAAAGCAGGAATATTCAACGAGAAAAACGAAAGAGTAGAACTTGCGAATTTTGAGCCTTTAAACGATTTAGATGGTTATAAACTTGAAAATCAGCAAGGTCAATCTCCAACTGCTCAAACACGGGCAGAAACGGTGATATATTTAGGTGCCATTCGCAACCATTGGGGCCATTTTTTGATGGATTCTTTAGCAAGACTCTGGTTTCCCGTAGAAAATCATCTGTTGAATACTGCGCAGTTTGTCTATTTTGGTGAAAAAATTCAAAGCAAAGTTATGCTTGAGTTTTTTGATTTACTCGGCATCAAGCAAGAGCAGCTTCATTTCATCACGCAGCCTACGATTTACGAGCAAATTATTGTTCCAGAAGCCGCTTTTATTCCGGGGAAATATGTTCATTCGAGTTTTCTTGCACCTTTTAATCAAATTATTGAAATGATTACACCAGCAGTAGGGACTTCTTTCCTCCCTAATGACGCAATGAAAAAAGAGAGTAAAACAGAGCCGATAACGCACACTGCTGAAATAAAAAAAAGTTCCTCAAAAATTTATCTGTCCAGACAAAAACTCAAAGCGACGAATGAATGGGGAGAAGATAAAATTGAGCAACTTTTCACCCAAAATGATTTTACGATTGTTTATCCAGAAACGCTTTCACTGATTGAACAAATTAAGCTTATTCATTCGGAGAAGCAAATTGCTTGTTTGTCTGGTACTCTGCCGGGCCCGGAAACAAGCCGTTCTGCTCCGGACGCCGCCGCAGGCCTAGAGGGGCCGGGCGGCTTTCACGAACTCGATCGAGGCCTGAAACAGCTCGAGGT
>JAJXWC010000019.1 GCA_021781855.1 Bacillota bacterium
TGAATAAAATCGGACTAATAAAATAAAGCAGAGACTTATTTAGTAGGAATTTTAACTCCCACTAAATTTAGGGCACAACGTCTAGGTGAACAAACTAAGCGAACTGTAAGCGGCTGAAGCTTAACATCTTTGCTATGAGTTTACCCTGTCCACCTACGGTATCCATTCGCTCTATCTCCACTTTGCTACGAAAGACGCAAACTTCATTTACTCTATCCGCAACCTTAACAGCACACTACGAAAGATGAGAGCTTCGCTCTCTCTATCTGCAGCCTCAACAGTACACCGTACTGTTGAGCTGTTAAGCTGTCGATACACCACGGGTATCCATTCGCTCTAAGGTGCTGAAGCACCAAGGCGAAATGGTTCGCTACGGTGCTAAAGCACCTAGTCGTAATCGCAAGTGGCTAAAGACACAAGACGAAATGGTCAGAAATCAAGCCGCTAAAGCGTCTGGCCCTAGGGCAGCTGAGCGAAATTCGAAGATTGCCATTCTGACTGGCTGCTTTAGCATCGTGGCGAGTATCGACAACTTGTTGTTAAGGCTGCAGATAAAGAGAGAAAAGCTCTTGTCTTTCATGAACTGCTGAGATAAATTTTGATAAAAAAAGGATTTGACTACATAGTCAAATCCTATTTTTTACGTTTTTCCAGAAAATCAAAGAGTAAAGTGTGATGATTATTTGCCATTGAATAGTCTTCAAGCACATTGACATTCTGTCGCATGAGCCTCGCTTCGCGTGCGGTGAGCTGACCTGCTGCTTCATATTCAAAAATCACTTTTCGCTCCAGATAATAAGCGCGCATCATTTCCCGCAAATTATTAGGCTGAGCCTTATGGAGTAATCGAGTAATATAACCACCTTGTGCTACAAATTCGGCTGCCCGAAGTCGTTCTGCCTGCAAAAAATCAATCAGTTGAGCATCATAAACGGCCTCCAGATTTTCTAGAGTCTGTAAAATCAGCTCCGTATTTTGAAAATACAAAGTCGTAATTTCATCTCGCGTCTCCTCACGTTGATTTGTCCTCATTTTCAGGGTCAACTCAACAGGCGAAAGTCGTGAAATCAGCGCATGTAAGGCTCGAAAAGCAATCAAGGAGGCAAATTGCAAACTAGAAACCAGATGGTGCATCACCGATTGTTCCAGTGAACGAATATAACGGCTGTAGGTTCGATACGTGTGCATTGAAACCGTTCCGGCACGTGCTGCAGCTTCCAGACCTTCCGCTTCTAAACGTGCGACCAGAAGCTGTAAATCATTAAAGTCAACTGACATACTCGTTGATTCTTGCTCAATAATCAATTTTTGAATACGTTCTTGATAGCTGTCAATCGCAATCGCATAACCCTCACGATGTTTAACATTTTCCATATCATGTCGTAACTCGCTTACGACATCAGTTAAAATCGCGATTTTAGCGAGATTATCAATTTTTGTTACTTTTTTTGCAGCAAAGAAAGGCAAAATAAAAATTCCTACCAAGAAAGAAAGTGCCGTAACCGCAGCCGCAAGGAAAATTAGCAAACTATGTGCATCATTTACCGTTCGAGGAATCAAAAGAATTGTCGCAATCGAAACGGTTCCTTTTGAGCCGGCAAAAGTAAGCAGTGCAATATCATTTAAGTAAATTCGGAAACTCTGTCGCTTTCTTAACGAACGGAAGAAATAATAGAGCATCAGGAAAACAAATCGCAAGACAAAAAGGCCAATCGTGAGTAAAAGCACCATAATAAGCAAACGAGTATTTGAATAAACCGCACTATTAAGAAGAGGGGTAAGCAACTGATGTAATTCAATCCCTAAAAACAGGAAAACGACTGAATTAAGCATGAACATCATCATGTCCCAAATCGTATTTTTTACTTTGGTTACTTGGGCGTCAAACAGTGTTGTACGCTTGATACCGTTGGCTTGCATGACACCGGCAACAACGACTGCGATAATTCCTGAAAGATGAAGCTCCTCGGCCAGAAGAAAAGCAGCTAAAGGAATGATGAATTCGAGAATTAAATAACCAGTAATATCTCGTGCAGCGACATCTTCAAGTAGCCTCAAAATCAGACTTTTAAGCCAAACTAGCACTAAGCCAATAAGTGCGCCCCCAACAGATGCCTTGACTAAATCCACTATTGCCAATGGCAGAAAAAATTCACCAGTGACCAGTGCCAACACAGCAATTTGGAAGGTGATAATTCCAGAGGCATCATTGAGCAGACCTTCGCCCTGCAGAATACTGGTAATTCGTTTCGGAAATTTAAAATTTTTCGATAAGCTTCCTACAGCAATCGCATCAGTTGGAGCCAAACTTGCTCCCAGAGCAAAACAAGCTGCCAGAGGAATACCGATAAGTAACAAGTGGCTCAAATAGCCTAGTCCAAGCGCAGTAAGAAAAACTAAGGGCAAAATTAGGACCAAAATCGTCGGTGTATGTTTAAAAATGTGTTTGACATCGGCTTCCTCACTTTCGCGAAAAAGAAGCGGAGCAATGATGAAACCCAAAAAAAGCTCAGGATTAACATCGAGCAGCTTTGAAGCACCCATAAAGCCCAAAAGCACTCCCAAAACAACCTGAATCAGCGGTAACGCCAATTTTGGAAAAACTTTGTTAATGACATTTGAAATGATGAGTGCGAGAAGGAAAATGATGACATAGAAAATGGTATGGAGCATAGATTTCCTTTCAGTATTTTATGTTGAAAATATATTTGAAGTGACTGTTTCGTTCATCTTGACTGCGTCACATCAAAACTGTTTAAGACATGAAGCAACAAAACGCAAGCACTAAGCTCTGTTATCCTACTGCTTGAGTATTTTATCGCTTAGAAACGAGTGACTTAACATTAGTGGGGAGGACGAATCTCCCAACTAAATAAGTCTCCGCTTCACTTTTCTCCCTTAAAAAGTTTGGCTTTTTGCTTGATTTTTTGGTCAATCTTAGAGCAGTCTTTTTGACCTAGAAGAAGTTTGGCGCGTTTGAGTTCAAGGTCAAGAAGCTGACGTTTTATCCGCTCGCGCCGTTGTATTTCAGTTTCACCCTTGCGTAAACTTTCTAGTTTTTGGTCAAGAAGAAGTTTGCGATTTTGAAGTGTTTCAAGCTGATTTTTTAGCTCGTCAATATCAATAGAAGGGGAGTCCTTTTTTTCTTGTTGCGTGATTTCGTTTGCCAGCGTTTCAGCTTTTTCGCAACATTCATCTAAACTAGCGATAATCCGTTGCTCTTTTTCGAGTTGCGAAAGTGGCGTAAAGACATCGTCTTCCGCTTCGTCAATCGGATGATTTTCAAGATAAAGTTCGCGTAATTTTTGCAATTTTTTTTCAAAATTAGTCGTAGTCATGGGCACCAATTCTTAACTTTTATATAAAAATTATAACATAATTTCTGCTTAATCCAAATAGCTTGTTTAACCTAGCAAGTACGTGCTAATTCCTCCACTGACGAAGTAATCACTTCTTTGGTAAGGGGGTAACAATCTCTTCGCATTTAGAATAACCGCTCGCCTGTTCATGCTATCGTCAAGAGGTATCAGAAGCTAAGGGGGCATGATAATTTAAAAAACAAAAAACTCACAAAGGCATGTGAGCTTTTTTGATAGGATGTCAAATTCTTATTCAGCAAAAAGAGGACTCATATCGCCGAAAATTCGGAAATCTTGCATCTTATCATGCTTCATACGAATGATGCTAACACAGGGGATTGGTGCAACGACTGTACCATTTTTGCGCGTATAATGAACCTCAAGTTCAACTGAAATCATTATTCCACTCTCCCATTTTCCCGTTGAAATACCAATGATTTCGTGGCTTAGTCCAGAAATCATATCAAAGAAGTCAATATTCGCTTGTTCAATCGCTGTTTTCCCAAGAGCAGCGGGTGCATTTCCAAAGCGAAAGCTTCCATCTTCAGCGAAAAAATCAGCAACACGTGTAGCTTTCATCGAATCTACCGCTTCAAAATATGATTTTGTTAATGAGTAAACTGACATTTAATCTCCTTTAAGATGTGAGGTCGCCGTCCCTGAGTGATGAAAAATTATCTCCGCAATCACTGCTGTTAAGCTATCCGTTCGTTCTTAAGTGCTAAAGCACTACGGCCAAATAGCGAGATTTGAATTTAATCTCTACTTCATTTATTTTTTCTCACTTCAAAGAGGTCGAACTTAATTTAAGCTAGCAAGTGCCGCTAATTTCCCCGCTAGGTGGTAGGATAAGCAGCACTGAGCTATGCTTTTTTCTACATAATAACATTAGTGGGGAATAAAGAGTCCCCACTAATGAAGTCATCACTTCAAAATGTTAAAACGAAATTTTTCTTTTTCCCGCGCCGGATAACGACTACTTGTTTGTCAATCTTATCCGTATCAGACAGTACGTATTCTAGGTCTGTCACACGTTCGCCATTGATGTAAATGGCACCATTTGTGATGTCCTCACGCGCTTGGCGTTTTGAAGTCTCAATTCCTGAAGAAATTAAAAGTTCAACCAAATTCAAATTTTCATCTGCTTCAATAACATGATGAGGTACAGCTTTTAAGCCAGCCAGAATATCTTTTGCCTTGAGCGTTTTGAGACTACCACCGCCAAATAAAATCTCTGTAATCTGAACGGCTTGCTCATAAGCGGCCTGCCCGTGAACCAATGTCACGACTTCTTTTGCCAATTCTTTTTGTGCTAAACGCTCGTGCGGAGCGGCTTCAAATTTGACACGAATTGCTTCGATTTCGTCTAAAGTCAAGAAAGTGAAAATTTTGAGCATTTTGACTGCATCTGCATCGTCAACATTCAACCAAAATTGGTACATTTCGTAAGGAGAAGTTTTATCAGCATCAAGCCAAACCGCATTTCCCTCAGATTTGCCGAATTTTTTTCCAGTTGAGTCTGTAATCAAAGGTAAGGTAATAACGTGCCCAGTTTTATCAGCTTTACGACGAAGTAGTTCAGTTCCAGCCGTCATATTTCCCCATTGGTCAGAGCCACCGATTTGCAACGTCACATTGTGAAGCTTGTTCAATTCATAAAAATCATAACCTTGCATAATTTGATAAGCAAATTCGGTATAGGAAATTCCGGTTTCGATACGGCGTTTTACAGATTCTTTGCTCATCATGTAATTCACGGTAAAATATTTTCCGACATCGCGCAGAAAATCAATAAAAGTTAGGTTTTCAAACCAGTTATAATTATTGGTCATCTCAGCCTTATTTTCGCCATTTTCAAAATCAAGAAAACGCTCAAGCTGGCTGCGGATTTTTCCAGACCATTCTGTAACTGTTTCTTTGGTTTGAAGTGAGCGCTCATCATCTTTAAAAGAAGGGTCGCCAATCAATCCAGTCGCACCACCGACGAGAGCATAAGGCTTATGTCCAGCTAGTTGCAAACGACGCATCGTCAAAATTTGCACTAGATTTCCCAGATGAAGGGAGTCTGCTGTAGGGTCATAACCGATATAATAGGAAACCATTTCCTCCGTGAGCGCCTTGCGTAGCGCATCTTCATCAGTCGTCTGAAAAATCAAACCGCGTGCTTTAAGTTCATCAAAAATGTTCATAAAAAAATCCTTTCGTTAAGATGTGAGCTTAAACTCAGTTTTAACTCGGTAACACTAAATTCCGTCTTCAGCGGATAGACTTCTGACCATTTCTCCTAGAGGTTGTGTCCCAAATCCAATAGCTGTAAAATTAGGAAATGATGCAAAGAAGTCAGTTTGTGAAACTCAGTTTTATAAGATTAAACACTATATTTTCAAACAATAATCATTCAAAACGATAAAGAATATAGTGCTACAGAACATTATACCAAAAAAATTAGCAATAAGGGCGATATTTTAAGGTTATTTTGATATAATATCAATATGAAAAAAGACCGTAATCAGTCGCAAGAGGAAATGCGCGCTCGAATGCAGGAAAAGTTGAGTAAAAAGCGTAAAGATTCTCAGCCGAATGCGAAAAGAAAATCAACTAGTGAAACTGATGTAAAGGGCGTTTTATCGACGACTTTCAGCGTTTTTCATGGTTTGTTTATTATCTTTGGGATTGTCCTGCTGTTTTTTGCTGTTTTTGGTGTGTCAGCGGGAGTCGGATATTTTGCACGACTTGTTGAAAAAACGCCTGTACCAAATAAAGCGGCGATGTTGGCAGATATCAATGACATTCATGGTGTTTCAACGATGCGCTACAGCAACGGACAGCCGATTTCAGATATTTCTAGTGACCTTGTACGCGTAAATGTAGCAAGTTCGGCGATTTCTCAAAATGTAAAAAATGCGCTGATTGCAACTGAAGATGATACCTTTGAAACCAACGGTGGTGTGGTGCCCAAAGCAGTTGTCCGTGGGATTTTAGGCTCAGTTGGTGGTGGTACAAGTTCTGGTGGCTCGACTCTGACGCAGCAGCTCATTAAACAGCAAATATTAGGGGATAGTGTAACATTTCAGCGTAAAGCAAGTGAAATTGTATATGCGCGGGCATTAACGACTTACCTGACTAAAGACCAGATTTTGACGGATTATCTGAATGTTTCGCCGTTTGGCCGTAATAATAAAGGGCAAAATATTGCGGGTGTCGAAGAAGCTGCGGAGGGAATTTTTGGTAAAACAGCGAAAGATTTGACGGTTCCAGAAGCTGCTTTTATTGCAGGTCTGCCTCAAAGCCCGATTGTTTATTCGCCTTATAATGCGGACGGTTCACTCAAATCAAAAGCTAATATGTCTTATGGTTTGAGCCGTCAAAAGGATGTGCTGTTCAATCTCTATCGAAATGGCTATATCAGCAAAGCAGATTACGATAAATATAAAGTTTATGATATTTCTAAAGAATTTTTGCAGTCAGCACCAGTCGGCTCTCAAGCTCACGGCTATCTTTATAATGTTGTTTACAGTGAGGCAAAAACGGAAGTTTATAATTATCTGATTAAGCGCGATAAGGTTTCTGCAACGGACCTCGGAAATGATTCGACAAAGCAGCACTATCAAGATTTAGCTGACCAAGCTCTCCAAAATAACGGATATACCATTACAACAACGATTAACCAAGGTGTTTATGATGCGATGCAATCTGCTGTTACCAATTATAACGGCTATCTGCAAGATGGTACAGGAGTAGTTCAGCCTGGTAATGTGCTTATGGATAATAAAACTGGTGCGGTACTTGGATTTGTCGGTGGTTTGGGTTACAGCCAATCTAATCAGCTTAACCATGCTTTCCAAGCAGAACGTTCGACAGGTTCTTCAATCAAGCCGCTTATTGCTTACGGACCTGCGATTGATATGGGATTGATGGGAACTGCAAGTATTCTGTCCAATTATCCAGCTAAATATTCGAGCGGACAAAGCATTGAGCACGTTGGTTCTTTAGGAACGGGAATGATGGATTTTTCTGAAGCACTTGATGTTTCTTACAATATTCCTGCTTATTGGACTTACCAAACAATTTTGAAAGATGGTAAGTCGGTAGAGCCTTATATGACTAAAATGGGCTATCAAATTAGCGATTATTCGGTAGAATCTCTGCCACTTGGTGGTGGGGTTGACCCAACTGTTGTGCAACACACGAATGGTTATCAGACCTTGGCAAATGGTGGGCAATATATGCCTTACTATATGGTGCAAAGCATCAAAGATGACCATGGAAATGTGATTTATCAGCACCAAAATCCTACACCTGTTCCTGTTTATTCAGAAGCAACTTCAACGATTATGGAATACATGCTGCAAGGAGCAATTAAATCACAAAAGAGTAGCCAATTTTATGGCGATTTGCAGGCAATTAATCCCGCACTTGCTAACAATGTTGCTTGGTCGGGGAAAACAGGAACAACAGATAATTATACGGATGTTTGGCTCATGCTTTCCACACCAACTGTATCACTTGGGGGTTGGGCAGGACACGACAATAATGGACCAATGACCAGCAATGCCAGTTTTGTCAATAATGCAAATTATATGGCTCACTTGGTCAATGCAATTAATGCAGCAGACCCGACAATTTTCGGACCAGGTCAGAAATTTCCAGACCCAGCAAAAGACCCTAATGTGATAAAGAGTACCGTTCTCCAATCAACAGGAGAAAAGCCGTCAAATGCTGATAATCTGATATCTGGTGGAATTTATAAAAATGTCAGTTTAGGAGGCCCTACAACTACAAGCTACTGGGCGGTCAAATCAGGTGCACCGTTCACAACTTATAATTTTGCGATTGGTGGTTCTGCGAGTGATATTGCTGACGCTTGGACGAAAATTTTGCCAGGATTTAAAGCAGCTTCTCCAACATCTAATTCGTCGTCAAATAACAAAAGTAATCAAACCAGTCAAGGAAATAAAGCAAAAAGTAATGGAACAGCCTCTCCCTCAAGTTAATCAAAGAAGAACAAAAAAATCTCGTCAGATGACGAGATTTTTCAGCCTATTCACTAACCGACTTTAGTTGATTAGAGCGAATGAATAGTGTAGTGCAGCGAAGATGGACAGGATAAGCGGGTATCTAACATCACAGCAGGGGATTCTTTTTCCCACTCCCTGATGAAATCATCACTTCAATTCACAAAATCGTAAAATAATTTGACAGAATGGTCAAATCATCAATAATTCTTGATTTCTGCAACTTTGACAGCGTCAAGTGAACTTACAATTGCCCGAACAAAATTTTGAGCTTGGGCAAAGTCATCAAGACTAAAAATGGTTTGATGACTGTGGATATAACGGGCACAAACACCAATTGTCGTTGATGGTACACCACCATTTGATAAATGGGCAGCACCAGCATCTGTTCCTCCCTTTGCGATATAAGCCTGTGTTTTAATCTTGTTTTTTGCAGAAGTTTCCAACAAGAATTGTTTCATACCAGGTAGCATGATATGACCAGGGTCAAAATAACGCATGGTTACGCCAGCACCCAAACGACCATTGCTATCACCAAAAGTGTCGCTTGCAGGAGAGCAATCAATCGCAAAGAAAAGTTCAGGGTCAAATTTAGTTGTAGCAACTTTTGCACCGCGTAAACCGACTTCTTCTTGAACATTTGCGCCAACAATCAAAGTTACGGGCAATTCTTTATCGGCTAAAAATTCAAGAAGTTCTAAAATCATCAGACAGCCGTAACGGTTGTCCCAAGCTTTAGAAATTACATTTTTACCATTTGCTGTGAGAATTGTCTCTGTTTCAGGAATAATCACATCGCCTTGTGCAATACCAAATTCAGCAACTTCAGCTGCATCAGTGAAACCGCCATCAAAAACAATATCCGAAATGGCAGGGATTCCAGGTGTATTTCCTGTGCCACGGAGCAAATGAGGAGGCAAACCTCCCGTAACAACAGGGATTTTCTTTCCAGATTGAGTAAATAAACTAAAACGTTGTGCCGAAACGACTAAAGGATTCCAACCACCGAGCGAAACAACGCGAAAAGTTCCATCCGCTTTGACTTCTGAAACCATGAAGCCGACTTCATCCATGTGTGCAGCCAGCATTACGCGCGGTGCATCAGGTGTTTTGGAAGTTTTCACAACGAAAATTCCGCCTAGTCCATCAAATTCGGGTGTGTAGCCAAGCTCAATCATACGTTTTTTTAAAATCTCTCGTACAGGAGCTTCAAATCCGCTTGTCGCTTGGATTTCGGTCAAAGTTTTGATTTTTTCAAATAAGGTCATTCTTAGATTCCTCTCACTTTTTACTTATTCCATTATAACAGGATAAAGAAAATTTGGGTAATATTTTGCGAAAAATAGCTACTAGAAAATTTTATATATAAAATCTAAAATTTTCTAAAAAACATACCAAAGCAAGATAATACAAAGAATGACAGCCATAAAATGAATATCCTATCTTTTTATATTCTTTAAAAAAGAATTAAGATAGAAATTGTCGGGGAACAGAGAATAAGTTAAACTAAAATTACAGAAAAGTTCAGCGCTCTAGGAGGTCGGATGAAACACAGTGGAGAGAAAAAGACGAATATCATTTTAGCTTTATTTTTCGTGCTCATAAATTCAAGTCTATTTTGGTTCGTTGTGGGAAAAATTCGAGCGGATGAGAGAAGATTGGGAACTGATGATGGTTCGTTTTTTGCTAATTTACTCATTTTTACAGCTTCTTTTGTTTTCTTTTTGATTATTTTTCTCGGGCGAAGAGTAAGACTTGGAAAGCGAAAAATTGTTTTGATGCTTTCTTTGTTTGTCCTGTCTATTTTTTGGAGTTTTTTATTGATTTATTTGGTTGATTTGGGATTAGAAATTGGACAGGCTTATGCTTTTCATGGTTGGGTAGTATTTTCTACGCGGCTCTTGTTGGGGCTTTCGATTTTTATTGCTCCGATTCATTTGGCTTACTTCACAGCAGCCTTGCTCATGAGTAGTAAGAAAATATAGCCCAGTGATTCTTTTTAAAGACTTGTCGCTTGAAAAAATTTAGCGCATATTTGCAGACTTAAAAAAATCGTTTTTCACAGAAAACGGTTTTAAAATTGACTTAACTAGAATAAATAACTAAGATATGATAAAATCTCATTATGAACAAAATTTTGAAATTGGGCTTGACTTTAGCAGCAGGGGCTGCGGCAGCTCATCTGGTTTATCATGGTTATCAGAATTTGGCGGATTATTTGCGTCGAGATTTGACGGATGCAGTGCGGGAGCATTTTTCCGAACAAAATATTGAGGCAATTTGGATTTTTGATGACCCTGATGACTATGACGCAATGTTCAAGGGAGGTGTGATTGTCGCGGGAGACAAGAATATTTCTTTTGAAATTGATGCAGAAAGCCTAGAAATAATAGAATTAAGTGAGGAAAAAATATGATTATCCCTGAAAATCTTGAAAATTTGGCTGAGCTTGTAAAAGCTGATGGCAAACATGTATTCTTTTTTACTGCGGGTTGGTGTGGCGATTGTAATTTCATCAAGCCGAGAATGCCTGAAATTGAAGCTGAAAATCCTGAATTTGAATTTGTTGAGGTAGACCGCGACGAATATATGGATATTGCAGTAGAATGGGGAATTATGGGAATCCCTAGCTTTGTTGTAATCGAAAACGGCAAAGAAACAGCACGTTTGGTTAATAAATTACGTAAGACCAAAGATGAAGTGAATACTTTTTTGGCAACGGCAAAGTAATAAGGTTTAACAAGGAAAAATAAAAAATGATTGCAACTTACAATACACATGTTGGCGATGTGCTCATGCTTATCGTGAAAAATAATGAAGGCGAAAAACTTAATTTTGAGCGTAAAGGCAAAATCGCTCGAGTTTTTCGTGAATCTGACAATGAAACGGTCGCATGGAATATTTTTGAAGCAAAATCAATTTTGACAAGTCTGTCAGAGCTCAAGAAAAATGGTCCAGTTGATTTGACAGCAGATGATATTGAAAAATTGAATAAAGAAGTGTCGGCAGCAGGATTTCAAGAAATTTTGGTTCACGATATTCAGCCTAAATTTGTCGTAGCTGAAATTGTTGAAATGGAAGCTCATCCTGATAGTGACCATTTGCATATTTGCAAGGTAAATGTCGGGTTTAATGACCCTGTGCAGATTGTCTGCGGTGCTCCCAATGCTGCGCTTGGCTTAAAAACAGTCGCTGCCCTTCCAGGCGCAATGATGCCAAGCGGTGCGCTCATTTTCCCAGGAGAACTCCGAGGGATTGCCAGTTTTGGCATGCTCTGCTCAGCACGCGAACTTGAATTACCTAATGCGCCACAAGTTCGTGGAATTATTGAGCTTACAGACGACTGGTCGGCAGGAATAAAATTTGACGCAGAAAAAATGTGGCACGCTTGATTTGATAAAACAGTCAAAATTTATTTTGATTGTTTTTTTATCAAAGCAAGTGCGTGCTAATACCCCTACCTCTTAGGTAGGGGATAAAGCAGCACGATGCTTCGAATTTAGGGGATACCCTCACATCTCTAATGTGAGGTCACACTTATCCATTCACTCAGCGTAGCGAAGATGAACAACGTGGCACAAAGTGCGGAGATAGCATGTCCTTCTAAAATAAAGATAAAATTCACAAAGTTCACAAGTAAAATATTTCACAAAAAGTTTTTTCTATGGTAAACTAAAAATGTAAAAAAGATTTTACAAAAAATTCCATATAGAAAATTGAGCTAAAACTCAAAAAGGAGATTTCGAAAATGAAAATCGTCATTCTCGGCACTAACCATGCAGGTATTGCCGCTGCAAATACTTTACTCGACAACTACGAAAATAACGAAGTTGTGATGATTGACCGTAATTCAAATATGAGTTATCTTGGGTGCGGGACAGCCATTTGGGTTGGACGTCAGATTGAAAAGTCGGACGAATTATTCTATTCAAATCCAGAAGATTTTGAGAAAAAAGGTGCAAAAATCATGCTTGAGACGGAAGTGTCTGACATTGATTTCGCCAAAAAAGAAGTCCATGCAACAACGAAAGCAGGAGACAGAATTACCGAAAGCTATGACAAACTCGTTCTTGCGACGGGCTCGCGTCCGATTATTCCTAATATTCCGGGAAAAGAACTTGATGGCATCCATTTCTTGAAACTTTTTCAGGAAGGACAAGCAGTTGATGCAGAATTGGCAAAGCCTGAAGTTAAACGCATTGCAGTTATCGGTGCCGGATATATCGGTACTGAAATCGCAGAAGCTGCGAAACGCCGCGGCAAAGAAGTACTGCTTTTCGATGCTGAAAATACTTCACTTGCTTCTTACTACGATGAAGATTTTGCACAAAAAATGGATGAAAATCTTGCAGCACATGGAATTGAACTTCACTTTGGTGAGCTTGCCAAGGAATTTAAAGGCAACGAAAATGGGCGTATTTCTCAACTTGTGACTGATAAGGCAACTTATGACATTGACTTGCTGATTAACTGTATCGGATTTACAGCGAATAGTGGGCTGGCTGCTGAGCATTTGGAAACTTTCAGAAATGGCGCAATTCTTGTTAATCAGCATCAACAATCAAGCGACCCCGACGTTTACGCTGTCGGCGATGTGGCAACGATTTATTCTAATGCACTGCAAGATACAACTTATATCGCCCTCGCATCAAATGCGGTTCGTACAGGAATTGTTGCAGGACACAATATCGGCGGAACATCACTTGAAAGCCCTGGTGTACAAGGGTCAAACGGAATTTCAATTTTCGGTTACAACATGGTATCTACAGGATTTTCAGTGAAAGCTGCCCAAAAATTTGGACTTGATGTGGCATTTACGGATTTTGAAGATAAGCAAAAAGCTTGGTTCCTTCACGATGACAATGAAAGTGTAAAAATTCGTCTGGTCTATGAAAAATCAAATCGTCGCCTTGTTGGTGCCCAGCTTGCCAGCAAAAGTGAAATCATTGCAGGAAATATCAACATGTTCAGCCTTGCGATTCAAGATAAGAAAACGATTGATGACATTGCATTGCTTGATTTGTTCTTCTTGCCTCATTTTAATAGCCCTTATAACTACATGACAGTTGCTGCTTTGAGCGCAAAATAATTTTTATCCCAGTAGTGCGTGCTACGAAAGACGAGAACTTTGTTCTCTATCTGTAACCTCAAAAGCGCAAGCAAAATGGTAAAATTCGAATTTCGCTCGACTAAATTCATTTTTCTCGAAAAAAATTTGTTACGTTTTACAAAGAAAATCGTATAAGTAAGTGTAAAACAAATTTACAAAAAGATTGGAGAAAGAAATGAACAAGACCATGCTTATCGGGCGTATCGTGGCTGCGCCAGAAATTTCCAAAACGACGAATGATAAAAGTTATGTCCGCACAACAATCGCCATCAATCGTCGTTTTAAAAATGAAAATGGTGAGCGGGAGGCCGATTTTATCACAACAGTTTTCTGGGGGAAAACAGCCGAAACACTCGCTAGTTATGCCAAAAAGGGAACGCTTATCAGTGTTGAAGGCGAAATTCGCACACGCAATTATACTGACAAGCAAGACCAAAAACATTACGTGACCGAGGTGTTGGCATTGACCTATGATTTGCTGGAAAGTCGTGCGGCGATTGCTCTACGGGAAAACAATGTTCATACAGAAGAAGTAATGCTTGAAGCTGAAGAATTACCCTTTTAACCTAACAAGTGCTGCTTTCGCTCTATTAACATCAGTAGGGGAGAAAGCGTCTCCCACTGATGAAGTAATCACTTTAATTAAAAGCTCTCGAAAGGGAGTTTTTTCTTGACTATTTTTGACCTTCGCGATACAATAAATAATGTAGTTAGCACTCTAACGATAAGAGTGCTAAAAAATAAAAATGGAGGATTAAAAATGTTAAAACCTTTAGAAAATCGCGTTGTATTGCGCGTGAAACAAGAAGAGGAAAAATCAATCGGTGGGATTGTGCTTGCTTCTGCTGCTCAGGAAAAGCCACAAACTGCTGAAGTTGTCGCAGTTGGACCAGGAAAAACGACTAATCATGGTACACTTATTCCCCCAACGGTAAAAGTTGGTGATACTGTCATTTTTGAAAAATTCGCAGGGGCTACGATAAAAGTTGACGGTGAGGAGCTTCTTATCATCAAAGAAACAGACTTGCTTGCGATTGTAGAATAAGTAGAGCTTATTTAGCAAGAGTTTCAATCGCTGAATTTGGGTTAAGATTTCACATTTGTGAGCTGAGATAAAATAAATAATTAAAAGGAAAAAATCATGTCAAAAGAAATCAAATTTTCAAGCGATGCCCGCACAGCAATGATGCGCGGTATCGACATTTTAGCAGATACAGTAAAAACAACCCTTGGTCCTAAAGGACGCAATGTTGTTCTTGAAAAATCATACGGCAGCCCGCTGATTACCAACGACGGAGTTACGATTGCCAAGGAAATTGAACTTGAAGACCATTTCGAAAATATGGGAGCAAAGCTCGTTTCTGAAGTTGCAAGCAAAACTAATGATGTTGCAGGTGATGGTACAACAACTGCAACAGTACTTACACAGGCTATTGTGCGTGAAGGCTTAAAAAATGTGACGGCAGGAGCAAATCCAGTTGGTATTCGCCGTGGTATTGAAATTGCGACTGAAACGGCCGTAAAAGCACTTGAAAGTCTTTCTATTCCAGTCAGCGGAAAATCAGCGATTGCTCAGGTTGCTGCAGTATCCAGCCGCAGCGAAAAAGTCGGCGAATATATCTCTGACGCGATGGAAAAAGTCGGCAACGATGGTGTCATCACGATTGAAGAGTCAAAAGGGATGCAGACAGAGCTTGAGGTTGTTGAAGGAATGCAGTTTGACCGTGGCTATCTTAGTCAATATATGGTAACAGACAACGAAAAAATGGTTGCCAATCTTGACAACCCTTATATCCTCATTACCGATAAGAAGATTTCAAACATCCAAGAAATCTTACCTTTACTTGAAGAAATTTTGAAATCTAGTCGTCCGTTGCTGATTGTTGCAGATGATGTGGACGGTGAAGCCCTTCCAACGTTGGTACTTAACAAAATTCGCGGAACATTCAATGTTGTTGCCGTAAAAGCTCCTGGTTTTGGCGACCGTCGTAAAGCACAGCTTGAAGACCTCGCTATTCTTACGGGCGGAACAGTTATTACTGAGGACCTTGGACTTGAGCTTAAAGATGCAACGATTGCAGCACTTGGTCAAGACAGCACCGTTAAAGTAGATAAAGAACATACGACGATTGTTGAAGGCGCTGGAAGTGCTGATGCGATTGCCAATCGTGTAGCAGTAATTAAAGCGCAAGTGGAACAGACCACTTCAGACTTTGACCGTGAAAAACTTCAAGAGCGTCTTGCCAAACTTTCTGGCGGTGTGGCAGTGATTAAAGTCGGTGCAGCAACAGAAACAGAACTGAAGGCGCTCAAACTCTTGATTGAAGATGCGCTCAATGCAACACGCGCAGCCGTTGAAGAAGGGATTGTTTCAGGCGGAGGAACAGCGTTTGTCAATGTTATCGCTGAACTCGACAAACTTGAAGCCGAAGGTGATATCCAAACAGGTATCAGCATTGTCCGTCGGGCGCTTGAAGAACCTGTACGCCAAATTGCAGCTAATGCGGGCTATGAAGGTTCAGTCATCATTGATAAGCTGAAAACGGCTGACAAAGGAACAGGATTTAATGCAGCAACGGGTAAATATGTCAATATGATTGAATCAGGCATCGTTGACCCTGCCAAAGTAACACGTTCAGCCTTGCAAAACGCTGCTTCTGTTGCAGGAATGATTTTGACGACTGAAGCCGTTGTGGTCAACAAACCAGAACCAGCTCCAGCTGCACCAGCAATGGACCCAAGTATGATGGGCGGCATGATGTAAGTTCGTTCAGAATGAGTTAAGTTTGGTTTAAAAGAATAGCAGTACGATGTTATTACTCCCCCAAAAAACTTTTTCATAAAACTCCTTTGTAAAAGCACCTAATGGTGCTTTTATATTTTTTATGCGAAATTTTTTAAAAAATGGTAAAATAGAAATAATGTGAAAAACAAATATCCGGAGGAATAAAAATGTCAAATTTCCAAGTTGTTGAACATCCGTTGATTCAACACAAACTCTCAATTTTGCGTCGTAAAGAAGTTTCAACGAAAGAATTTCGTGAACTTGTTGACGAAATCGGAATGCTTATGGCTTACGAAGTTTCGCGCGATTTGCCGCTTGAAGATGTTGAGATTGAAACACCAATTACGAAGACGACGGTCAAGCAGATTTCAGGGAAAAAATTGGCGATTGTGCCCATTCTTCGCGCTGGAATTGGAATGGTTGATGGGATTTTAAAGCTTATTCCCGCAGCGCGTGTTGGGCATATTGGCATGTACCGTGATGAAACAACGCTTAAACCTGTTGAATATTTGGTAAAATTGCCGACAGATATTGCGGAACGTCAAATTTTTCTTGTTGACCCAATGCTCGCAACAGGAGGTTCAGCAATTCTTGCGATTGACAGTCTCAAGAAACGTCAGGCCAACAACATCAAATTTGTTTGTCTAGTAGCAGCCCCAGAGGGTGTAAAAGCTTTGCAGGCAGCTCATCCAGATATTGATATTTATGCTGCGGCACTTGATGAGCGTCTTAATGAGCATGGTTACATTGTTCCTGGCCTTGGTGATGCTGGAGACCGACTCTTTGGCACAAAATAAGATTTGACCATTTTGTCAAATTTGGAAAAATAAAAAATCCGTTTCTTGACGGATTTTTTGATACTTTAATCACGCGATTTGACAGGAATTGTAGGCAAAATCAGCGCCTTATCAAGTTTACTTGATTTCTTTCGAGGATTATCTTTTGAGTTTCGAATTGATTTTCTTGGCATAAAAATTCCCTTTCTTATTTTGTTATAATTATTTTATCATTAAAATCTCATAATATAAAATAAAACACAAATTCTGATTTTCCAAGTCAAATTAATTTACAAACGTAAACTTTCGTGGTAGAATTACAGTTGTAAACAACAAAAATAAAGAGGAGACATTACATGTCATTTTTAAAAACACTTGAAAACCGTCGCTCAGTTTATGCACTTGGAAAAAATATTGCCGATGCAAATAAAGCAATCGAAACAATTAAAGATGCGGTTCGTTTCAGCCCAACAGCTTTCAACAGCCAAACGGCGCGCGTACTTATTTTGACAGGTGCCGCTCAAGAAAAACTTTGGGGTGAAATCGTAGCGTCAGAACTCAAAGCAGCTATGGAAGCTCAAGGTGCTCCTGAATCAGCTTGGGATGGAACAAAAGCTAAACTTGAAGGCTTCAAAGGCGCATTCGGTACAGCTCTTTTCTTTGAAGACCAAGATGTTGTTAAAGGCTTGCAAGAACAATTTGCACTTTATGCTGATAATTTCCCAGTTTGGAGCGAACAAGGTTCAGGTATCGTAACAGTTAATGCATGGACAGCATTGAGCGAACTCGGACTTGGTGCTAATCTTCAACATTATAATCCATTGATTGACGAAGCTGTTGCAAAAGAATGGAATATCCCAGCAAACTGGAAACTTCGTGGTCAACTTGTTTTTGGTTCAATCGAAGCTCCTGTAACAAACGAAAAATCATTCTTGGATGATGCTGACCGTTTTGTCATTGTTGACTAAGCTGTCAAGACAAGAGAAAAAAGAACTTCTTGAGGGAGGTTCTTTTTTTGACGGAAAAACAGAACAAGTTTTCTATTTTCTTGTAATTCTGCTATAATAAAGGAAGTGAAGAATAAAAAATTTATCAGTAAAACAAATTCGGTCAGTCTTGAGGAGATAAATTCAAGCATTGAAGTTCCCCAAGACGGCAACTTTTGGAAATATTTATTAACATTCTCAGGTCCAGGTGCCTTGGTGGCTGTCGGTTACATGGACCCTGGAAATTGGGTTACTTCGATTGGTGGCGGTGCGCGCTACGGCTACCTTTTGCTTTCGGTTGTTCTTTTATCCAGTCTTGTAGCTATGCTTTTACAATATATGGCAGCAAAACTCGGAATTGTTTCAGGCCTTGATTTGGCACAAGCAACACGCCAGCATACAGGTAAAAAAACAGGATTTGTCCTCTGGCTCATTGCAGAACTAGCAGTCATGGCGACCGACATTGCGGAAGTAATTGGCTCGGCGATTGCGCTCAATCTATTATTTGGTCTACCTCTTATTATCGGAATAGTTTTGACGGTTGTTGATGTCTTTTTGCTTCTTTTTCTTATGAAATTAGGCTTCCGTAAAATTGAGGCAATCGTTGTGACATTGATTCTAGTCATTATTCTAATTTTCGTTTATCAGGTCGCACTTGCTCAACCTAATATTGCCTCTGTTATGTCAGGTTTCATTCCACAAGGTCAAGTGCTTAGTTCAGGTCAACTTACAATGGCGCTTGGTATTATTGGTGCAACGGTTATGCCGCATAATCTTTATCTTCATTCTTCCATTGCTCAGACTAGAAAATTTGACCGCAAAGATGAGAAAAAAGTCGCACAGGCATTGAAATTTACGGCTTGGGACTCAAACATCCAGCTTACCGCAGCTTTTCTTGTAAACTGTTTACTTCTTATCCTTGGCGCAGCACTCTTTTTCGGCCATGCAGACCAAGTAGGAACATTTACCTCGCTCTACGATGCACTTCAAAATAATAAAATTGCAGGAAGTATTGCCAGTCCAGTATTATCTGTCTTATTTGCGGTCGCCCTTCTTGCCAGCGGACAAAATTCAACAATTACGGGAACGCTAACGGGACAAATCATCATGGAAGGTTTTGTTCATATGCGAATTCCGCTTTGGGCGAGGCGTTTGGTTACACGTTTACTTTCAGTCATTCCCGTCTTGCTTATCGCGATTTTTATGGGAAGCAATGAAAAAACGCTTGATACAATTCTTATTGACAGCCAAGTTTTTCTCAGTCTTGCCCTTCCTTTATCAATGATTCCGCTCGTTTTCTTTACCAGTAGTAAAAAAATCATGGGAAATTTCAAAAATAACAAAATCACGATGGGGTTTGGAATTCTTTCAGCGCTTGTTCTATCTGTTTTAAATATCTATCTTATTGTCCAAACAATCGGTGATTTTATCCGTTAAAATGATGGTTTTATTTTTAGCATACATTTGCTAACTTAAATTTCATAAATATCGAAAACTAACTCCAAATCGCCTATATTTTGGAGTTTTTCTATATCATTATCGGGAATAAGCTTTTAGCGAATATGCTCAAAAATTATTTTGCAGATGAAAAAATTCCTTCCCATAGTGTTATACATAACCTTATACCGTATGTTATAATAAAGAAAAAGGCTATAACTGATATCAGTAGCATATAGGGCATCTCGAAAAACTCAGAAATTCTGAGTTCGGCTAAATTTCCCAAACTCTTCGTCTTCCTCCTAGACTTGCAATAGCAAGCCTTCGTCGTCAATCCTCGACTTTGAAAAATTTAGCTCAAACTCAGAATTAGCAGTTTTTCGAGATACCCTATAAATAATCTTAAAGGAGAAGAAAAAATGCAAGCAAAATTAGTCCATAAAGTTGTCATCAAACGCAATGGTAGTGCTGTGGATTGGGACAGTTTCCGTATCCAAACTGCTGTATTCAAGGCTGCAATCAATGGGAAGTATGCAGACAAACCGCTTCACGCAAATATGATTGCTAACAACGTTACGAAAGTCGTTGAAAAAATCATTGCTGAACTTCCCGATGAAAAAGTTGCAAGTGAAACAGTCCAAAACGAAGTACTAAAGCAGCTTAACGACTTTGATAAAGAAGTTGCTCGAGATTTCCAAGCATACAAGGCATAACCAATCAAAAATCGAGTGTTTGTCGCTCGATTTTTTTTGTTCCTCAAAAATGAAAATATCAGACAACAAAAACGACGAAATTTGAGAAAATTCAGTAAAAACGTATCGATGCTTACCTGTCAAGGATTAACAATAAAACAGGAAATTTGAGAAAACAAATGAATTATGAGAAAAAAATAAGAATTAGTATATTGCTCTTTTAATCAATGTTTATATGGTATTATAAGTTTAAGGTGCCCCAAAAGAAAAAGAGAAAGGTTAATTCTTATGATTAAAAATGAGAAAAATAAAAGAAAATTATTAAAAGCATTAACAATTACAATGGCACTATTGACAGGAGGACAACCCGTGCTTGCCTCATACAATCGCCGTGATATTGAAGCTGGCAGACATTTCCTTGAAATCATCGAACAAGATGAGAACATTGACCTTGTTATTCAAGAAATTCTTGATGCGACAGAGGAAGTCTATGATATGGACTTTGACGTTGCACTTGACACAGAAGGAATCACAACGCTTCCTACAGAACTTGATGACGGTGACACACAAACAGATTCTCCATCTCATCCTTGGGAAGATGACCATAACTTGGATGAACTTCCAGGTGCGCCAGAGTTTGAAACGGATGATGATGGAAATCGTGAGATGATGGAAGATGAACGTGATGGTTTTGAAGGGGACCACAGTTATGCTGTTTTCCCAACAAGTCCTGATTTCACAGTTCCCGAGGATTTAGATGAAGACTCTTTTGAAAGAGGACCGTGGGAAGATATGGCAGATATTGATTTGGAGAATGTTGAGCACTTACTTGGATTCCCTGCAATCAGAGCACTTGCAGATGCCTATGGTGGCGTAGAGATTTTCCACCAACTAAATCCCAGAGCGGAGTTTCTTGAAGATGAGGTTGAGCATAAAATTTATGAGGAAGGATTTGAACAAGTTGTAGATGAAAATGGTCACGCTGTATTGGTTAGAGTAGACGAAAATGGAGAATTCGTTCTAGTACTTGATGAAACCACTGGGCAATACATGCACATTCTCGATGAAAATGGGCAGCCATTAATGCGTTCTATTAGAATTCCAGTCATTGATGAAGTCACGGGGGAACAGGAAGTGGAAACGTTCACTCA
>JAJXWC010000183.1 GCA_021781855.1 Bacillota bacterium
TATCGTGGCTAACAGCGACCCCTTTAGGAATCCCCGTCGTGCCTGAAGTATAAATGATGTAACTGGTATCTGAACCAGAAACTGCCCGTCTCGTATTGATTTGTGTAAAATCAAAAGTCTCATTTTTGACGAAATGGTCAAAGGTAAGTTTATTAGTGAAAAGCTGGTCAAATCCGCCTGCCAACACATTTGTCGTGATGACAAGAGCGGGTTTTGAAGCTTTCAAAATCATTTGCGTCCGCTCAAAAGGCGTATGGGCATCCACAGGAATATAGGCATGTCCCGTCAAATTTGCCGCCAACATTGCTGCAAGACTAAGAAAATCATTTTTCCCAAAGACTAAAATCGGACGACTGGACAGATTTTCTCCAGCTATTTTCTCTGAAATTTGTAGAATTGCGTCAAATAAATCATGATAAGTGTAATTTTTCTCGCGTTCCGAAAAAGCGATTTTCTCAGTATTTTCCTGTGCCGTTTGTAAAATTTGTTCTAATAGTTTCATATTGTCTCCCTTCGTTGAAGTCCTGTAGGAGATTCCTTTCCCCTATAAATAAAGAAGTCAGATTCGCTTACTCACATTCGCTGCGCCACGCTATAAAGTGACGAGTCAATTAGCAGCCGCTAAAATGGCTGCTTCTGGAAATCAAAGATTCCCCTTTCGACTAGCTACTATATGGTTGTGGATAAAGAAAGCAAAGCTCTCTTCCCTCACAGATAACATGCATTTGATAAGTTGAAGTGATTACTTCATCGGTTCTCCCCACTAGCATAGCTTAGTGTTGCTCATTCTGCCACCTAAAGAGGCGGGGGATGAGCAGGCACTTGCTAGGTTAAAATTCATTATAAATAAAGTGTGCTCCACCCGTTCTACTATAAGAATAGAGATAAAGAAGCAATACGATAACTGCAAAGTAAAAGAGTGTTTTACCAATGAATTTCCAAATTTCTTTGTGCTTTAACATTTTTTATCCTCTTTTATTATTTTATCAAAATAAAATTGTGCCAATCTTACATTTTTGTAAGGTTCGTTTCAGGTCTTTTCTATTGGTTCCTTTGTCTCCTCTAAAATCAGTGGATTTATGAGTTTCCTACTGAATTTAGAGTCGCTTTACCCATACAAAAAATTTTCAATATAAGCAACTGCCGTAGTGTCTTTCCAAACTGAACCATGGTAATATGGTGTGACATACATATAATGCGTGACCCTATTTCCATTTTTTTCAAGTAAATTATAAACAGAAAAAGCATCTGACCACGGTACAGCCCCATCACTATTTGGTTTTTTAGAAGATTTAAGGTCTCCTTCAATCAGGGCAATTTCGATGTTTTTATTGAGTTTCTTATAATTTTTTTCGAAATACTGATAATCTGAACTTTTTTTGATTGGTCCATTTCTAAGAACATCATCCAAGGTTTCGCCTACTGAAAGATTAATCTCTTGATTAAACTCACCGTCTAGCGAGAGAAACTTTTTGACGGACGGCAGTTTTTTGTCATTTCCATAGGCCATAAGATAACGTAAGACACCGCCACCGCCCGATGAATAACCCACAATATTGCACCAAGGAATATTGTAATGACTTGCAAGATAGACCATAGCGGCTTTCATCGTATAGGCATAAATTTCATGACTATTTGTTCCGTCGTCCATACCAACAACAACCGTTGGATAGAGATTTCCCTTATCAATTCTTCCCGTTACTTCAACTTTATACTTTTTTTTCGTCTGCACCATTAAAACCAGACCAGTTTTAGCTGGATTGTCGGTTGCAGCCGTAATTTGAGCCGCCATTGGTATCATATTGGCAATCGGATGTCCTCCAGAACCTACAACATATATACTCGGATAAATGGTCTGCAGTTTACTTTTATCAATATTTTCACTTACTTCTACTTTTACAGGTAATTTTGGTACATTCAATCGTTGGTAAATAAAGAAAATACCAAGCATCATTAAAACTGTTATAGCAGCCGTCAAAAAAATAATTTTAAGAGGTTTCTGTTTTTTTCGTCGTTTCACACGTTTTCACTTTCATTCATAGAAAAAGACTTTGACATAATTAATGGCTTCGGTGTTTTTAGGGACGTCAGCGTGGTCAGAATATGTTCCTTTGAAAATAAAATGCTCAACTGGGTTATTATTTTTCACAAGCAAAGAATAAATTGAAAAGGCATCTGCCCACGGAACAACACCATCGGTCTGTTTTTTGCTTCCATTATCTCCTGCAAGCAAAACTACTTGAATATTTGAATCCATTTTCTTGTAATTTTGTGTCCAATATTGATAAAACTTCGTTTGATTAGCTGGACCATTTTTCAAGACTTCATCAAGTGTTTGTGTAGGTTGTGCTGTTGAAGCATTGTATTGACCGTCAAGTGATAAAAATTTCTTGACAGGTGGCAAGCTTCTGTCATAACCGTATTCTATAAGATAGCGATAAACACCTGAACCGCCTGCCGAATAGCCGAGAACATTGGCATAAGGAATGTCATAATGCTTGCCTAGATAAGTCATAACGGCTTTCAGTGCAGCCTCATACTTTAAGCTATTATTCGTTCCTTTTTGCATTCCGACTTCAATCGTAGGATAATGATTTCTTGCAGAAATTTTGCCGCTCACTTTAAGCGTATTGTCTGTATTAACGACAATTTCAAGTCCTCGTTCAGCTTTCGTTGTTTTGTCTGCCACCATTCCCGCGACCATTGGGTCAATCGAACTGATTTGCCCCGAAGAACCTGTAATATAAATTGACGGATAAATCGGTGTTTTTTTAGTCGCAGTAGGTAGCTTTGGTGGAATAATGTAATGTCCAACGGCTATTCCAGCTCCAAAAATAAGAAGAACGGTTAAACTTATCCAAATTTTTTTCATTTTAATCTTTCTGTTAAATTAGAATATCTATTGGTAAATTATAACAGAAAACATTTAAAAAACAACTAGAAATGATAAAAAAATCTGATAAATTCTCAGAATTCATCAGAACTTTTAATGACTTGCTGTCTGGCATTTTCGCGATAATCCACAAGTTTTTTCAATAAATTTTCATCAGCAACTGCAAGCATCTGCACTGCATAAAGCGCCGCATTTTTTGCTCCGCTCTCGCCGATTGCCATGGTCGCCACAGGGACGCCCGCAGGCATTTGGACAATGGAGTAAAGGCTGTCAAGCCCCGATAAAGCGCGCGATTTCACAGGCACCCCAATCACTGGCAAGGTCGTTTGAGCAGCAACCATGCCAGGCAAATGCGCTGCCCCCCCAGCTCCAGCGATAATCAGCTTGTAACCTTTTTCTCTAGCGGAGTGTGCAAACTCCACCATCAACTCAGGTGTACGGTGCGCCGAGACCACTTGCTTGTCATAAGCCACCCCGAAATCATCTAAAAGTTCTGCCACTAATTTCATGGTCGCCCAATCGCTAATTGAACCCATAATGATGGCTACTTCTGCCATTTTTCTTCCTCCAAAAATTTTATTTGACGTGTTCCAAAACCCTGCTTTTTCGTCTATCTACGCCTTGGCGCTCGGCGTAAACGCCGAGTAAATGAACGCAAGGCTAGGATAGCCTTCAAAAGCAAAACGGGTTTTGTAACAACTTTATCATTTCATTTTCAATTAAATGCTCATCTGCAAAATCCAAAGCTGGATGATGACCGACTGCGACTGACAAATTGGCATGCCTCAGCAATTCAGTGTCGTTGGCATCATTTCCAAAAGCAATATAGTCTGCTTGCGGAAAATATTTTTTCAATGTGGTATATTTGTTGATATTTTTTGCCGTCAAATCCAGTGATGCAGTGTGTGCATGGCTGACGATTTCCAAATTTAGATTTGACAATTCTGCTTTTATGAGTGAAGCTGACGAGTCTGTCAAATTGAGCAGGTTGCACTTGATGGCTAGTGAAAGGTCCGTCAAAGTTACATTTTCAGCTAAATTAAGTGCGTCAATCTTACTCTTAATGTTCGCTTTTTCATCCTGTCGATTGCACAACGAATAATTCCAATCAGAATCAACCAAATAGTCCAAACCATGCTGTTCTATCAGCTTTTTTAGTCGCTCAAAAGTATCGTTTTCAATCGGTTGTACCACTTCAATCTTACCCTTTTTCCGAACAATCGAACCATTTCCACCAATCAAGAAATTGTTCGGAAATTGAGAAAGCAAGGGTAACATATCTCTAATCGGACGCGCTGAAGCAAAAATCAGCGTATTGCCTGCATTTGACAAGTTTGTCAGCGCTAACAGAAGTCCGTCAGAAATCGTCACACCATCAAAACAAATCGTCCCATCAAGGTCAAAAACTAAAATCATCTACACTCAATTTCTAAGCCATTTTCCGCCAGCAACTGGGCTGTAAGTCCATTCCCCTTTGTCATCTGTCCCGAAAATGTGCCGTCATAAATTTTTCCAAAACCACAAGATGGACTGCCTGCTTTCAAAATCG
>JAJXWC010000184.1 GCA_021781855.1 Bacillota bacterium
GTAGGTATAGTTTCACGACTAGCCGTAAAAATAATCTCGGCTGTATTTCCCAACTCTTTTTTCCATTTTCCAAGCAATGCCAGATAGAAAAATGGCAAATGATAAGCATATAATTTCATCGCAAGCACGATAAAACGGTGCGAAAGTCCTGCTTTTTTGAATAAGGGAAAACTCAGATTTCGTGCTTTTGCACCTGCAAAATAAGGACTTATTCCCGAACCACGTTCGTATCCTACAAAAATATTTTTCATATTTATCTCACAAATTGAATTTGCTCGTCCAAACGGACAAACTTATGCTTTAAGATTCCCTCTAAAAACTGCTAATTTTGAGTTTTTAGAAGTGGTCTTAACTATCTTACTGCTTCACGTACCCATGCAGCAAAGCAAAAATAGACTTTTGAAGTGTTCGTAGAAAATCAAGCAAGCTTGAACAATTTCTGATTTATCGCATAAAGCCTGATAAGCAAATCAATCTTTCTGTGGTAAAGTAAACCGAAAATCAACTTTTCTCGCAAAGTGAGCGTTACTAATTTTCGTTTTTGATAGAGCTGCCTAAAAAATTCATCTGATGAAATGGACAAAAGATAGGATTTGACCGCTCCACGCTCCGTTTGTAAATCACTTTTTGGAACATCACTCAATCGCTCATTCAAATATAAAAAACTCTTCTGGAGCTTCAATTTTTCCCCATCAGGTAATGGCCAGCTATCTACGAATTCGTAAAATTTTTCCAAAACAATTTTGACCGACTCATAATGCGCAAGTTCTAGTGTTTTTTTCGTCATCGAATTTTTATTAATTCTGTAAAAATAGAGATTACGATTGAGAAAAACAATTTTTTCAGCAGCAGTCACAAGCGGCAGAACTTGCAGCAAATCTTCGCCCATTTGTACTTTTTTTCCAAAAATTGAATAATCCGTTTCAAAATCAATCAAATCACGACGAACAACCTTATTCCAAATTGGGTTAAAATCAACTTTCTGACCAATCAAATGATATAAACTTACTTTCTCTTTTCCTTCAAAAAAATGTAAATTTTCAAATGGCACATGCAAAGCACCGTTTGAAAAATCTGTCGAAAAAGAAAAATTAAAAAATAAAAAATCTGCCGATGTCTGTGTCAAGGTATCATCAATCTCACTCAATGCTATATCACGAAGCAAGTCATCAGCATCTACAGCCAGCACAAAATCTCCTGTCACCTGTGTCAGACCTGCCCGTCGCGCCAACAAAAGTCCCCGATTTTCCTGATTGACTACTTTAATCTTTTCTGGAAAACGCTGCTGAAAATCGGCACAAATCCGAGCACTTTCATCTGTGGAGCCATCATTTACCAGAATCAGCTCCCAATTTTCATAAGTTTGCCTGACAATACTGTCCAGACAAGCCGTCAAATACAGCTCAACATTATAGACTGGCACGACAATACTAAATTTTCTCATTTTTCACCGCTAGTTTCTCAATAATCTCGTTATCTATCTCAAAGTCAAATTTTCGTGCAAAAAGTAAAGGCGAAGCAGTCAAACGTGCAAAATCTTGTGCTCGAAATACATAAGGGTCTCCCAGATTCCAGTCCACGAACCGCAGACAATTTTCTTCATTTTTCGTAAAATATGGTGCTGTCAACACATTTTTAAAGTCTGAATGATAACATTTGTCCAAAAAATCAGAAGACGAAATTAACGTCTGTAAAAATAATTCATCAGCGCAAAAACTATGATGGAAAGTTCGCTTAATCCACCTTTCATGTGCTAACACAAAACGAGCACAGGCATCTGTAATACTAAACCAATTTGAACCACTTTTAAAATTAATTTTTTGATTACGTTTGATTTTCAGTAATTTTTGTAAACGGTAAAAAGCACTATTTGCCTGCCTGCCAAATTCACCACGTCTCAACCGCGATTGTAGCGGATAATAATAATTTACCCGATAGCCATAGGAAAATTCATCCGTGAATGACATAAATTCTGTCCCCTGATGCCGTTCAAAAAACTGGTGCAAATCATCTTGCGATTTGAGCGGCAAATCTTCACCCGACAACAAATGATAATAATCATATTTTCCGCATGCTGCAGCAGCTTTTAACAAAGAAAGTTCCGCTTTAATTTGGCTGTAAGCTCCCCATTCTACTTTGATACGCGGAATAAAATGCAAACGGCTGTTTGTCGTAGCAAAAAATTCCTGTTGAATTTCCCCTGCTTTTTTATCCAAATGAATAAAAAGCTCATTTCGCTCATCATCTAAAAGCGATAATAATTGCTGCAAAGTCGCATTTTGCTTATGCACCATGATTAAATACGCGTGCATTTCTCCCCATTTCTAAAGCCTTTTATCTCAGCAGTGTAGTTATCTCCGAGCGAGTGGCTGCAAGATGTTAAGCAAGCTACCGCTTATCTGTTGCTTAGTTTTCTCGCCTAAAGTTAAGGCTCTACTTCATTTCTTAAACGCAAAAATCACATCACGAATTCGCCCGCTCATCCCCGGATAATAATGCCAGTCCGTCAAAATCTGTCCAAAAACGGCAAAAAACTTGTTTTCACGCGCTAATTCATAACGTTTCACATAAAAGTCATAATAGTGCTTCATTTCTGCAGCCTGTGCAAAACTGCGTGCTTTCAGCACCTGATACAGCACATCGTAAAAGCCAACAAACTTATAAAGTTCCTCAACATGCAGCTTTTTTGGCGATGACAGAGTCAATAAACGAGCTCCCGTTGCATTCGTATCATGCAGCAAATGCGTTCCAATCACTTGGTTCAGATTATAGCCCGTTCCCAACAAACTTGCCAATACAGGCACAATCACATCATGTGTCACATTATATTCTGGCTTCCAATAAGTCATCAAATCCACGACAAATTTTCTGCGCATCACAACCGCCCAGCCTACACGATAGGAGCTGTAATTTTTACGCGGTGGATACTGCGAGAGTGCTTCGCCTTCAGGAAACTGATAATATTTGAACCATTTCGGTAAATCTGCGACATCGTCAGACGTTTTTCCAATCTCAATATCCGCACTCAAAACTTCAATTTGCGGGTGAGTTTCCATCGCCTCAATTTGACAGCGATTTTTGTCTAATTTCCATACATTGTCCTGGTCGGAAAAGAAAAAATAATCCGCATTTGTCGTCAAACCGTCCAACAAAAGCTGCCTAAAATTCAACCGCCAGCCGATATTTTCCTCATTAATCTTGACCAACCAATTTTCAAGCTGATTTTCTACAATATAATTTCTAATGAATTTGACCGTTCCATCAGAAGAGCGGTCATCACGAAAAAGTACGAAATCAGGTTTTAATTCTTGGTCTCGAATCGTATCCAGTTGGTTTTTCAAATATTTCTCGCCATTGTATGTAGCGACTAAAATTACTGTTTTCGGCATATTTTTACTTTCTTCATTGTTAATATCTTCTTTATCTCAGCAGTGCGTGCTAATATCCCCGCCTCTACCACGGGTGTCCATTCGCTCTAAACGACTAAAGTCGCAAGGCGAAATGGCTAGGCAGCGTAATAAGCAGCACTATCTCCGCAGCTTTGCTGCTACGCTGTCCATTCGCTCTAAAGTGCTAAAGCACTAAGGCGAAATGGCAAGCTTCGAATTTCGCTCGACTAAATTTAGTGGGAGTTGAAACTCCCACTAAATAAGTCTCTACTTCATCTACGTGCTTCGTATTACGAAAGGCAAGGGCTTTGCTCTCTTTTCGTAGCACGAATTACAATAAGTAAGCCTATCTCGCAGATTCAGATTGTATTCTAAATTCAGTTAGAGGTAAAACTCCCTCTGAATAAGTCTCTGCTTCATTATAACATAGATTTGAACAAAGAAACGCCACTCAAACGAGTGACGTTCCTTATTTTCTAAAATAATTTATCAGTCTACCAATTTATCTCACCAGTGTTGCTTAACTAAACTTGGTGGGCATTAAAACTCTCGTTTCTGCTTCATTTAACAACTACTACTGACTTAACAGTTGTCTTAAATCCATTTACATTAATATTATAAGTAATCGGATATTGTCCTGCTTTTGCTGTATTAACTGTACCACTTACAGTAACATATGATGCAGTAGCAACTGAATCACCACTTACATCAGCATCATAAAATGCAGCTTTAAGCTTGCTCAATGCAACGGTCGTATTCCATGTTGAGCCAAGTTTAACATTAATAGGATTGACAACTGTTGTCTCGATTTTTGCTTGACTTCCACCTGCTGTTGCACCTGTCATTACGTCAGACTGAGTTTGATCGGGAGCGGTAGGTGTAGATGGTGTACTAGGTGTGCTTGGCAAAGTTGGTGTTGCTACTTTTTCTCTTGAAGCATACCAAGCTATTCCCTCAGACTTCCAACCTATTTTTACCAGCTGCGCG
>JAJXWC010000020.1 GCA_021781855.1 Bacillota bacterium
GTAATTGTAATAGTTCATCGAATAATAACACGAATACAGGCGGCGGAAATCACACGAGCGACCCTAATAATACATATCCTTGGGGACAATGTACTTGGGGCGTGAAAGATTATCTAGGTGCTAAAGTTCCAAACTATTTGGGTAATGGTGGTGACTGGGCAAATTCTGCAGCCGCACTTGGATATACAGTAACAAGTACACCTGCTGTTGGAACGGTTGTTTCTGTTCCTGGTGGTGCATACGGTTCAACGCCAGGTTATGGACACGTTGCTGTTGTTATCGGCGTAAGTAGCGCAGGAGTTACGGTTTCTGAGACCAATGCAACTGCGGGACTTGGTATTCGCGATACTCGTCTTTTGAGTTCAAGCAATCCATCATACAGTTCACTTCGCTATATCTATTTCTAAAATGAAGCATGAAGCAGACATACTCGGCGGGAAATTGCGACTGCACTTAGCGAATTTGTTCGCACAGGCAGCTTGACAGCACAATGTGCGGAGATAACAGTACTGCTGAGATAAAAGATTTTTCAAGGACTAGGTTTAGCTTAGTCCTTTTTGCTAGGACTTGACAGTATGGATGAGAAAAAGTAAGATTAAATAGACTTTGTTAGTGCTTGAAAGACAATTTATCGCCATCAAGCTAGAAGTAGATAGATTTTTGAAAGAGAAGAAAATGAAAAAAGATTTTTTACCCGTGATTATCGGAACGGATATGAACGCTTATTATGTAGCACGTTGTTTTCATGAAGAATATGGAATAAAGCCTGCAATTATCGGCAAAGAGCCTTTTGGATTCACGGAATATAGTGACATCATCGAGGCAACTTTTGAGCCAAATCTTTGGGAAACAGAAGACTTTGTTAAGAAGTTGATTGATTTTGCTAAAAGTAAGCAGGTCGATTATGAACATCTTATCCTTATTGGAACGAATGATTTTTATGTTCGTCTAATTATTGAAAATCGGGCGAAACTTGAGAACTACTATAAATTCAACAATCTTACTGAAGACCAGATGAATCAAATCATTGTTAAAGACGAGTTTTATCAACTTTGTGAACAATATGATATTGATATTCCGAAAACAGTGATTATTGATTGTGCAGGTGAACCTGAAATTCCAGAAGTTACGGAGTTTCCTGTCATTATCAAACCAGGAAACGGTGTTGTTTACTATCGTCATCATTTTGACGGTTTAGAAAAAGTTTACCGACTGAATTCTCAAGAAGAAGTTGAAAAGACAGTCAAGATGATTAAAGCTAGCGGTTATGACCAAAAGTTAGTTATGCAAGAATATATTCCCGGTGAAGATAGCACGATGTTTGATTCGGTTTTTTACATGGGAAAAGACGGTAAAGCAAAATTGATTTCATTTGCTCAAGTTCTGTTGCAAGAACATGCGCCAACGGCAATCGGCAATTACACTGCATTAACAACACGCTACGATGAAGCTTTTATGATGAAACTGAAAAATTTTATGGAAGCTATTCATTTTGTCGGTTTCGGCAATTTCGACATCAAACGTGACCCACGCGACGGAAAATACAAGATTTTTGAAGTGAACATTCGTCAGGGACGTAGTTCTTACTACGTGACGGCTACCGGACATAATTTGATGAAATATCTTGTAGATGACTTGATTTACGATAAACCTCAGGAACTGACATTGGTAAAAGAACCGATGATGTTGACCGTTGTGCCTGTTGGTGTGGTAAAAAAATATGTCGCTGGTGAAGAATACCGTAAGGAAGTCATTCAACTGGCAAAAGAGGGACGAGTAGTCAATCCATTGATTTACAAAGGCGATAAAAATTTCAAACGCAAACTTTACATGCTAGTTCGTGGCTTTAATTATTATCGAAAATATAAGAAATACCAGTGGTAAAATGAAGTCAAGACTTATTCAGTGTGAGTTTCAACTCACCACTGAATTTAGTCGGACGAAATTCAAAGCATAGTGCTGCTAATACCCCTACCTCTTAGGTAGGGGTATTAGCAGCACTATGCTTTGATAAAAATTGTGATTTTATCTCAGCACTTTGTGCTACGAAAGATGAGAGCCTCGCTCTCTCTATCTGCAACCTCAACAGTACACTGTACTGTTGAGCTGTTGAGTTGTCGATGCTCGCTACACGAACAGGTTCGTTAGTTGTAATCGCAAAGTGCTAAATCACTAAGGCGAAATTCGAAGATTCATGAATTTGTCAAAACCTTCAAATCAAAGCTTGAATTAGCACTCTTTTTATTAGAGTGCTAATTTTTTTGCCAAATGAAAGAAAAAATGGTAAAATAGTGCTATTGAAAAAATGAACAAAGGGATTTAAGTATGAATAACACAGAATTTTACGAACGCCTTGGTGTGGATAAAAATGCCAGTCAGGACGAAATTAAAAAAGCTTACCGGAAGATGTCGAAACAGTATCACCCTGACTTGAATAAGGAAGCTGATGCAGAGCAGAAGTACAAAGATGTCCAGGAAGCTTATGAGACGCTATCCGATGAACAGAAACGTGCAGCTTATGACCAATATGGTGCAGCTGGTGCTAATGCTGGCTTTGGCGGTGCTGGAGGTTTCGGTGGACAGGGAGGATTTTCTGGCTTTGGCGGCTCGGCAAGTGGCTTTGGTGGGTTTGAGGATATTTTCTCTAGTTTCTTTGGTGGTGGCAGCGCGCAGGTCAATCCTAATGCGCCTCGTCAGGGAGATGATTTGCAGTATCGGATTAACTTGAAGTTTGAAGAAGCCATTTTTGGTGTAGAAAAAGAAATCAAGTACAATCGCGAGGAACTTTGTCATACTTGTGCGGGGACTGGTGCAAAACCTGGCACGCATGCCGAGACTTGTCACAAATGTGGCGGACGTGGTCAGATTAATATTGTCCGTGATACTCCTTTAGGACGGATGTCCACACAACAAGTCTGTGATGTTTGTCATGGAACGGGTAAGGAAATCAAAGACCCTTGTACAACTTGTCGTGGTACAGGTCACGAAAAAATTGCTCACACTGTTAAAGTTAAGGTACCTGCTGGTGTCGAGTCTGGACAGCAAATGCGTTTACAAGGACAAGGTGACGCAGGTGTAAATGGCGGAACTTATGGTGATTTGTATGTTCGTTTTCAAGTGGCGGCTTCGGATAAATTTGAGCGAGACGGTTCTGAGATTTACTACAAGATGCCGCTAGAGTTTGTACAGGCGGCATTGGGAGATGAAATTGAAGTACCAACAGTGCACGGTAATGTAAAACTGAAAATTCCTGCAGGGACGCAAACAGGAGCGAACTTCCGTCTGAAAGGAAAAGGGGCTCCGAGATTGCGTGGTTCTGGCAATGGCGACCAGTATGTTATAATTAATATTACTACGCCAAAAGCTCTGAATACGGCGCAAAAAGAGGCTTTGGCGGCATTTGCTAAAGCAAGTGGGGTTGAAGTTGCTGGTTCTGGGAAAAAAGGATTCTTTGACAAGTTTAAATAAAAAACAAAGTCTTATTTGATGAGAGATAGTGCCAGTGTTTCCAGCTAAGAAGAGTGCACTACTGATAAGAAAGAAAGTTGTCTATGACAGCTTTTTTTGAAATTTGACAGTTCTGTCAAATCTATTTATAATAAAAATATGAAAATTGATAACTATAAGCCTGATTTTATGGTTGAAGCCGTTTATCAGCTTGATGCAGCGAGTTTAAAGATGTTGGGAATTCGAGCAGTCATGGTGGATTTGGATAATACGTTGATTGCTTGGAACAATCCTGATGGAACACCTGAGTTGCTGAATTGGCTTGATGAGATGCGGGCAAATGATGTAAAAGTGATTGTTGTATCAAACAATAAACGCGAGCGTGTAGCACGGGCTGTGGAAAAATTTGGTGTGGATTATATTTGGCGAGCGATGAAACCTTTTGCTTTAGGAATAAATAAAGCTTTGCTACGATTTGATGAAAAACCGGGAGAAGTAGTCATGGTAGGAGACCAGCTGATGACGGATATCCGAGCGGCGCATCGAGCAGGAGTTCGTAGTATATTGGTAAAGCCGCTAGTAAAATCTGATGCTTGGAATACACAATTCAATCGCTGGCGTGAGCGCAGAGTTTGGAAAAAATTGATTGCGCGTGATGGAGCGCCTGTTTGGCAGAAAAAATTGCTCTGATTTTCTGTGGATAAGTTGTTTTATTAAATAATTTAGCGTAATTTTAAGGGAAAAATGAGAGTTTTCCACCGAATTATCCCAAGTTTCCACAATTATGTGGAAAACTGTGGAAAATATTGGGGAAAAGTAAATTTAACAAAGGGTCAAAAATAGAAAAAACCTGTCAGAATGCTCTGACAGGTTTTTTTACTCAACATATTATAATTTTCCGTGTTCAACATACCAAAGATCAGGCTCCCACGCCCAATGTTTGCCATCTTTTTCCAGTAAATCAAAGGCAGCTTTGGGGCCCATTGTTCGTGCGGCATAGGTAGGGAGATTGTTTTGGTCTTCATCCCAAGCCTTTCGAACGACATCAATCAATTCCCAAGCACGTGCTGCTTCTTCCCAGTGTGAGAAATTTGTTCCGTCACCGTTGAGTACATCGAGAAAGAGTTTTTCGTAAGCTTCAGGTGAATTACCCAAAAATTCACTGTCGTGACGGAAACTTAGGCGCAATGGTTCTAAATGGAAGCCTTGACCAGCAGTTTTGCCGTTAACCGAAAGTGAAAAACCTTCCGTTGGCTGGATATAAATGGTCAAAACATTTTGCACAGGTTTGTCACTGCAGTTGTCTGCAAACAGGTTTTCTGCATCTTGCTTGAAAACAATATTGATACGAGTTCCTTTTTCGGTCATTCGTTTACCAGAGCGAACGTAAAATGGTACACCAGACCAACGAGCGTTGTCAATCAGGAATTTCCCAGCGGCGAATGTTTCTGTGCGGCTTTCAGGTGATACACTGTCTTCTTCGCGATAACCAAGATAGGTTTCGCCATCGAATTTTCCTGCAATATACTGTCCCCGAACGAAATTGTCAAGTGCTTCTTTAGGTGTGTATTGACGCATTGCTTTGAGCGCTTTGACTTTTTCTTTGACAATATGTGCTTCATCAAATTTTTCAGGTTTTTCCATCGCAATCAAACTTAGTACCTGTAAAACGTGATTTTGTATCATATCTTTAAGTGCGCCAGACGTTTCATAGTATCCACCACGGTCCTCAACACCAATGAATTCAGCAAAAGTAATCTGTACATTGTCAATATGCCGATTATTCCACAAGCTCTCAAAGATTGGGTTGGCAAAACGGACAGCACTTACCGCCTGAATCATTTCTTTTCCTAGATAATGGTCAATACGGAAAATTTGTTCTTCAGTGAACACCTTAGAAAGACTGTCATTTAGCGCTTTTGCAGTGTCATAGCTGTTGCCAAACGGCTTTTCAATAACAATCCGCTCAAAACCTTCGCCAGTCAAGATATTTTCAGACTTCAAATGTTCAGCGATTGTGCCGAAAAATTGTGGTGCCATTGCAAGAAAGAAAACTTGATTTCCTGCCGTTTTATAAGTCGTTTTCAGTTCTTCACCCAAAGTTTTTAGGGTAACATAGTGTGCAGCATCTGTAACATTGTGGCTTTGATAATAAAAATGATTGATGAATTCATCTGCAGCGCTTTTGCTGCTAATCAGGTCTTCAATTGAATCCAGTACGATTTCTCGATAAAACTCATTTGTCCATTCCCGCCGTGCTGTGCCAATTACCGCAAAATTTTCCGCCAGTTCGCCCTTTTTATAAAGACGAAACAAGGAAGGATAAAGTTTACGCTTTGCCAAATCTCCCGTTGCACCAAAAATTGTAAATAATACAGCTTTACTTTCTTGCATTTTTTCTCCTTCTACGGCCGGGGAAGTACTTGATAGCAATAAATTTTCTTTCAAGCACTCACACAGCCTTTGATTTTAGGTTGACAGTAGTGTAATCCTTGATTTGACAACTTTGTCAAACGATGTAAACCTAGTTTACAGATAGTGTCAATTAAGTTTACACATCATTTTCAGCGCTGTCAATATAAGTATCCACATAGTTTAAATAATCATTCAGCAATTCCGCCTTAAATTCTTGAAATTCGGCTTCGCTATACTCACGCTCCGCACCTTTATAGTTGTAAAATGGCATATCCAGCTCATTTCTAAGCCGAGTCTCAAATTCATCTTTCGTCATTTTTTCTTTTGTCTCCTTCCCGAATTAAAACATTATAAATATTATATCATAAGGAAGAAAGAGAATAATAAACAAGCGCTTTTAGCTAAAGTCTCAAAAATAATAAAGCATTAGGTAAATTTAAGGAAAATATGATAAAATATATAGTGTTATTATCATTAAAAAGGAGAAGAAATGACTTCTGAAACTCAAACAGTAGATGAATTTGATGCAGCAAACATCAAAACATCGGAACCTCTCAGATTTGCGCCATTATTCGCAGAATTACTCGGTACATTTGCCTTAGCAGGACTTGTGATTAAACTCGCACAAGGTGGAACGCTTGGTGCACTTGGTATTTCACTTGGCTTGTCTGTTATTATCTGCATCTTCGGTGCAATGTCTGGTGCTCATCTGAATCCAGCGATTACTATCGCTCAATTAATCAATCGTCAGATTGGTTGGCTAAAAGCAATTATGTACATTGTAGCGCAAGTGCTTGGCGCTTTACTTGCACTTTTGGTTTTCCACACTTTGTTTAAAGCAGGCTATGATAATTCACTTTATTCAGCACTTGCAGCACAAGGGATTACAAAAGACCAAGTTACTCAAGCAGGCGGACTTGCAAAATTTGCGACAGCAAATAATACAACATTGGCAACCATGGCTCATCAGCTTGGTGTAAGTGACTTCATTAATGTTACGATTGCTAAAGGTGCTGGCGTGTTTACATTCGTAAGTGAAGTACTTGGTTCTGCAATTTTCGGACTCGGTGTAGGTCATGCAATTTACGCAGAAGATAAGCCAATGCTTGAAACAGGGCTTTCAGTAGGATTTGGATTATTTGGCGGTTTGATGCTTGGTGGCTCTACTGTTATCTTAAATCCAGCAGTTGCCGTAGCAGTTCAGGCATTCAAACTCGGTTCGTTTATGACATTCCTGACTCCGATTTTGGTTTATGTTGTAGGTACAATCATCGGTATGACTGTAGGAATTACAGCTTATCGCTTCCTGCGCTTAAAAGCTATTGCAAAATAACAGATTTTGTCTCGGCAATGCGCACCTTCTATGCACTTTGTGCTACGAAAGATGTCTTTATCCACAAGCTTAGCGGAAGATAGTGCTGTTTATCCCGCTGCCCGAAAAGGCAGGGAAATTGGCAGACACTTGCCGGGTTAAAATTTGAAACAAAAAAATTCTTGCAAATTCCACACAAAACTGGTATCATAGATAAGGTGTCGGGGAAGTGGTGGAATGGCAGACACGCATGCTTCAGGTGCATGTGCTCGCAAGGGCGTGAGGGTTCAAATCCCTTCTTCCCCATGACGAAAAGGACGGTTGGCTGGAAAGTCAACCGTTTTTTGTTTTCATTTACTGTTCAGCGGTGGGTTATAACCACGCAAGAGAGAGAAAGTTTACAGATGAACAGTTTCACTTAAAAGAGAAAAAATACGAAAAGATTAATAGAAGAAAAGCGTCAAATTTCAGGCGTGACCAATTCGTTCATCTTTTAATAACTTTTGGCTAACGCAGGAATATCACGCGACAAAATCGAAACTCCGCAAATCTTGTCAATTCGTTGGATAACCATCAAAAAACCAAAATAAATTGTCGTAAAAAAGGCACATCAATGTTTACAAGTCAAACTTTGCTTGTTATCAGCCGTTGCAGGCTATAGAAAGAAGAAAAACATGAAAATTGCATTTATCGGAACAGGCGTCATGGGCGCTGCAATGGCAGGACATCTTATGGATGCAGGACACGAACTCACGGTTTACAATCGGACCAAGTCAAAGACAGACGGGCTTGTGTCGCACGGTGCGGTTTATGCTAAAAATCCGCAAGAGGCGGCGGCAAATGCCGAGGTCGTCATTACGATAGTTGGTTATCCGAAAGACGTTCGAGAGGTTTATTTTGGCGAACAAGGAATTTTCCAAAATGATGTGACGGGAAAATTACTCATTGACATGACAACGACTGAGCCGACACTGGCTAAGGAAATTGCTGCGGCTGCTCAGAAAGCAGGGGGACAAGCACTTGATGCACCAGTTTCTGGTGGGGACCTCGGCGCTAAAAATGCGACCTTGACGATTATGGTTGGTGGAGATGAAACGGCTTATCAGCGTGCACTTCCATTATTTGAGAAAATGGGCAAGACAATCGCTCTGCAAGGTGCAGCAGGTGCAGGACAGCACACCAAAATGGCCAATCAAATCTGTATCGCGGGCACTATGACGGGCATGACCGAACTTCTCGTATATGCAGATAAGGCGGGGCTTGACCTTGACAAAGTGCTGACAACGGTTGGCGGCGGCTCGGCACAGACTTGGTCGCTGACCAACTATGCACCTCGGATTTTGCGAGAAGATTATAGTGCAGGTTTCTTTGTGAAACACTTTATCAAAGACCTTGGCATTGCTTTGGCTGAAGCAGAAAAGATGGGGCTTGAACTTCCTGCAACAGCGGGAGCTAAAAAACTCTACGAACAGCTTGCGGACAAAGGCTTTGAAAATGATGGAACACAGGCACTGATTAAACTCTGGTGGCCGAATGGTTCGAGAAAACATTGAGCCTTGCGATTGATAGAAAGAGAAAATGACGACTGAACAAGAATTTTTTGACGATGAGGCTTGGGAAGACTGGGGAGCAACGAACGAGGAACTCGAAACCCTCTATGAATCTCAAAGAGAAGCCGTATGGCAAGCGTTCAATGAAACCTACAAAGGCAAGCTCTATCAGGTTTCTCAGACGACAAAATCCTATCTTTTTGAAGAGTTCAAACGGCAGTATTTCGCCAATCAATATCGGGATGAACAAAAAAAGCACTGATAAGAAATTATCAGTGCTTTTTTCAGGAAGGAAAAAGATTACTTAGATAAATCAGACATTGCTTGCGTGATTTCGTTTGTTATTTTAGTGTACTCTGTTAAATCTGTTCCGGTGAAGTCTCCTTGGTAGGTCTGGGCATCTGTCATCATCTGGGATTCTTTTGTTGTCATATCAGAAACTAGAACACTGTTAATTAGTTTTATCAATGTTAATGAATTTCAAGTCTTTTTGGTGTAGTTCCACAGATAAATGTTCTTTGCTTCCAAGATTCAAAAGATTTTCTAAATCTTCCTGTGCAAATTTTAAAACCTTGGTTTGTCGTTCAGAATCGTTCATCACGTTATCTGAAGTTTTTGAAATTGTTTCTTGAGTTTTGTTGTCTAAAAATTCCTGTGCTTTTGCTCCAGAAGTTGCAGCATCGACAATTTTGTCAACAATTCCATCGCTATTATTGGCTTTAATCAGTCCATTTTGCTGGGAATCAACTTCTACGGTAATTGGATGTCTGAAAGTTAAGACATTATTTTTAATATTAACGTCTTTTGAAGTAATCCCTTTTAATTCAAGCTTAAACTCAGTTTTTATAGGTACAGAAACAGTAACATTTCTTCCGACAACAACAGATACAATTGGTTTGGCCCAATTAGGCCAAGATTTTATGTTGTCATTTGTAAAGGTGTGAGAAGCGGTTGTTTCAGATTCGGCTCCGGCAACAACGAGTTCAGATTCTTGAGAAAATTTTTTAACGATTGTTTTATACTGGCTTGAGGTAGTTCCGCCAAAAAGATTTGGTATGAAATACTTTATTGCAAAAAATCCTATAACTACTACCAATAAGATGATAATAATCATTGCGATTTTATTCGCTAGAGCTTTTCCTATTGTTTTCATAAATTTCTCCTATGGTTGTTTTATTAATGAACAATAATTGTATTTTTTTGAGTTGATATTTGAAATTAATACTTAAAAATGAGCATTATCAATAGTTGTGGTAGCCTGATTCTCATACTGTGTTGAAGTAATAAATGTGACCCACTGTCCGTGTCCTTTGGTGCCTGGTTCAACCGACTGTGCTAATATTGTATTTTCTGGTAAGTCTTTTCTGTAAATAGTGTTACCTAGAGACTGGATGAATGTGGCATCTTTCAAAGAATCTTTTATTGTATTTGCTTGGTCAAGTGTCATACCGATATAGTTAGGGATGATTGTGGAATCTAATTTTTGGTTCATATCTGCTTTTGGACTTGCATTTAGCAAAGTTTTTAAGTCACTTGCCGATTTTTTAAGGACTGATTTAGCAGTTGATACAGAGCTTTCTTTTGGTTTATTGTTGTTATTTCCAGAATTACACGCGGTGAGTAATGCGAGGGAAAGAAGTGCAGCTCCTAAAAGTAATTGTTTTTTCATGAAATTCTCCTAGAATTTATTTTTTAGTTCTTTTTATTATAACTCAAATTAAACTTAAAATCAATTTTCACAATAATTATAAAATTACACTTGATTTTTCTTTGTTAAAATTTAGCAAAGAGGTAACAGAATGGGAATGGAATACTTTGGAGATAAATTGCGCGCTTTGCGTGCCGAAAAAAATCTTACACAAAATGAGTTGGCTGCGCGATTGGGTGTAGTTGGGGCTTCTGTTTCATCTTATGAAAAAAGTAAGCAGTATCCGTCTATTGAAATTCTTATTCAGATTTGTAAGATTTTTGATGTATCTGCGGATTATCTGTTGGGCTTCTCCGATGATAAGGAGTTTAATACCTCATCTTTAACGGATGAACAGCTTCAAATTGTACTTCGCCTTATTAATGAATTTGAACAGTTTAATGCTTTAAAAGAAAAACCTTAACGGTTTTTTTATTTTCTTCAATTTTTACATGTTCTATGATGAAAGGAGCATCATCATCATCATCATGGAACATAAAACAGTTGATTTATCGCAGCTCACAAGTGAGCAAGTTCAGCTTATTTTGCGTATTGTTGCTGAATTCAAGCGAATGAACGCATTGAAAGAAAAGTAACAAAAAGTCCGAGTTTCTCGGACTTTTCTTTTTGTAGTTTACATTTCTTCAGGTGCTTCAACGCCAAGTAGTCTTAGTGCTTCTTTGAGTACAATACTTGTTGCATTGGCTAAAGCTAGACGCTCTTGCAAGCTAGCGTTTTCTTCCAAAATCCGCACGTGTGCGTAGTATTTATTGAAGGCTTGTGCGAGTGTAATGGCATATTTGGCGATGATGGAGGGTTCGTATTTGTCTGCTGCGCGGTCAATGACGTTGCCGAAGTCTTGCAGGAGTTTCACGATTTCCCAAGCTTCAGCAGGAATATCAGTCAGGGTGACGGCGGCTAGCTTGTAATCTGCTTTCCGCAAAATCGAGCGAATGCGTGCGTAAGCGTATTGGACGTAAGGACCTGTTTCGCCCTCAAATGAAACCATTTCTTCGAGATTGAAGTCATAGCCGTTGGTGCGGTCGGTTTTCAGGTCGTAGAATTTGATTGCACCTGTGCCGACTTGGTGGGCAACGATTTCTTTATCCTTGAGTTCAGGGTTTTTACTGTTGATTTGTGCCAAAGCACGCTCAACGGCTTCGTCAATCGTAGGTTCAAGGCGGATAATATTGCCTTTACGGGTGGATAACTTTTTGCCGTCGCGCGTGACGAGCCCGAATGGTACGTGTTCAATATCGGCTGCCCAGTCGTAGCCCATTTCTGTCAAAACGGCTTTGAGTTGTTTGAAATGCCCAGTTTGCTCGCCGCCGACGACATACAGAGATTTTGCGAAATCGTAGGTGCGTTTGCGGTAAAGGGCAGCAGCGAGGTCGCGCGTGATATAGAGTGTTGCACCGTCTGATTTCTTGATGAGCGCTGGATTGAGGTCGTACTTTTCGAGGTTCACAATCGTTGCACCTTCGGAAGATTTCAACAGGTGCTTTTCTTCCAAAAGGTCGAGGGCTTCGTCCATTTTATCATTATAAAAGGCTTCGCCATTGTAGCTGTCAAAATCAACACCGAGTTTGTCGTAAATTCGCTTGAATTCCAAGAGACTTTCGTCACGGAACCATTTCCATAGATGGAGTGCTTCTTCATCGCCATTTTCCAATTTCAAAAACCAAGCGCGCGCTTCATCATCTAGCTCAGGCTTTTCCTCGGCCTCGGCATTGATACGGACATAGAGTTTGAGTAATTCATCAATCGGGTGCGCTTGAACGGCTGCTTCATCGCCCCAGAGTTTGTAGGCAACAATCAGCATACCAAACTGTTTGCCCCAGTCGCCGAGGTGGTTGATACGGACGGGCTGGTAACCGATTTTTTGGTAAATGTTGGCGAGGCTGTCGCCGATAACGGTAGAGCGCAGATGACCGATGCTAAAAGGCTTTGCAATGTTCGGTGAGCTCATGTCAATGGTCACTTTGCGCGCATTTCCGATATTTTGGTCGGCGTAATAATTTTCTTTAGCGAGCACCTCATTGATAACGGTATTTGCGACGGCCGTCTTGTCAAGGAAAAAGTTGAGATAAGGACCAGTAGCAACGATTTTCTCAAAGCCAGTCGTGTCAATATTTTCAGCAATATCAGCGGCAATCATTTGTGGCGCTTTATGTAAGCTTTTGGCAAGTGAAAAAGCAGGAAAAGCGATATCGCCAAGCTCTGAAGATTTTGGTTTTTCAAGAAGATTTTCGATTTGTTCAAGTTCTAAAGCGTTGTTTAGTACAGCAAAGAGCGCAGTAGCGGCTAATTTTTTTTCGTTCATGCTTCTTATTTTATCATATTTTGGGGCGAAATTAGCAAAAAAATAAGACGGTAATGTGGTATAATTATACATATGAAAAGAACTGAACGTTTAACTTTAATTACTGAAATTGTTACTGGAAATAAGATTGCGACGCAGGAAGATTTGCAGGCAAGTCTTGAAGAACGCGGGGTTTCGATTACTCAGGCAACTTTATCGCGCGATATGCGTGAGTTGAATATTATTAAAAAACGTGAGAATGGTAAGAGTTTTTACTCATTTTTGCAACAAAAAGCGGTATCTCAGCGCTCAAATTTGCAGTTGCAATTTTCACGTTTTGTGGTAAAAGTGGCTTCAAGCAGTGTGATGGTAGTGGTGCATACACATCTTGGCGAGGCAGATTTACTGGCGAATGCTTTGGATGCGCAAAAACGCTCTGATATTTTGGGAACGATTGCGGGGGCGGATACTTTGTTGATTACTTGCGCTTCTGAAAAGGCAGCAAAGGCTTTAGTGACGGAGATTTCTGATGCTTTATGATGAAAAAGTTGAGCAGTTGATTTCGCAGATTAAGGCGCTTCCCTATGTGCAGGATTTTCAAAAAGCGGAGCGGGCAATGCGGGACGAAACAGTGCTTTTTGAGTTACAAGAGGAGATGAAAAGACTGCAAAAAGAGGCAATATTGTACCGTGAAATTGGGAAAATGCAAGCCTTTAAGGAGACTTCACAGGCGGCACAAAAAATTGAAAAATCGCTTAAAAATGACCCCTTAGTTGAACGTTATTTTTTGAAATTGCAAGATGTAAATGACTTAGTGCAGTATGTTACTAACGAAATTGAGCGAAAAGTAAATTTTTCTTTGGGGAGTGATGAGAAGTAGAGTTTGGTCGCTTGCGGGGCTAAAAAACGGGAAATCAAAAATGAAAAAATTACTCGGTAAAAGAGATAAAACGATGCTTGCGGCTTCGATTTTTCAATTTTTCATTGCATTAGTTTGTATGATTCAGTTGATTTTTGACTTGGTGCAGCGTTATTCTGTGGGCTTTGGTTATAATGTTTTATTCATTTATGGTTCAACTTTGTTTTTTTCATTTTTAACATTGATTTTTTTTTGAGTATTACACTGGCGAAAGTTCGGAAAATTGGAATTTGCATTGCAGTATTGATTTTTAATCTCATTGTTTTGGGGATTGCTTATTTTAATATCTCCTCACTATATTCGTTGTTATTTGGGCGGATATTGGGAAAGATTGAACGGATAGCATGGCCGCTGACTTATCGGTTGCTTCCGTTGAGTCCTTATGCTTTGATTTTGGGAATCTTGGCTGTTGGGGCTGGGCTTTTGCTATTCGTGGCTTCAAAAAAGAAGGCTGTGTGAGTACCTGCAAGGCAGTTTACTGCCGATAGGTGCTAGTTGAGCCGTAGAAAGAAGAGGATTATGCCTGAAAAAATTTCACCAGGAATGCAACAGTACTTGGATATAAAAAAAGATTACCCTGATGCATTTTTGCTTTTTCGAATGGGAGATTTTTATGAGCTTTTCTATGAGGATGCGGTAAATGCGGCGCAGATTTTAGAATTGACATTGACTTCGCGCAACAAAAATTCGGAAAATCCTGTGCCAATGGCTGGTGTACCGCATCATGCGGTGGCTGAATATATTGATAAACTGGTCAACCTGGGCTACAAGGTGGCGGTTGCTGACCAGATAGAAGACCCTAAACAAGCAGTTGGTATTGTCAAACGAGCAGTAACGCAAGTGATTACACCCGGTACAGCGATTGATACATCAAATAGTGTGGATAATAATTTCTTGGTTGGGGTTGCGCAAAGTGATGATTCGAATTTTGCGCTGGCTTACGTAGATTTATCAACGGGCGAATTTAAGGTGACAGAATTAGCTGATTTTGCGACGGTTGTAGGGGAAATTGCTTCGCTCAAGGCCCGCGAAATTGTTGTGGGCTTTGAACTGTCAGATGAGCAGACTAAAGTCTTGTCAAAGCAGATGAATTTACTGATTTCTGAGCAGTTTGACTTTCCAGATGAGCTTTTGATTGAGCTACCGAATTTGACGGATTTGGAAAATCAGATTTCAACCAAACTATTGGCCTATGTTAAACGCACACAAATGCGGGATTTAAGCCATTTACAAGAAGTTGAGCATTACGAAATCAAAGATTTCTTGCAAATGGATTTTGCGACAAAAGCGGCTTTGGAGTTAACGATAAATAAGCGGGAGGGCAAGAAACACGGGACTTTGTACTGGCTGCTTGATGCGACAAAGACAGCGATGGGAACGCGGATGCTACGGGCGTGGATTGAACGTCCGTTGATTTCTGGGCGAGAAATTGCAAAACGTGCGGAGATTGTGCAGCTTTTCATTGATAATTTCTTTGAACGTTCTGATTTGATAGAAGCGCTCAAAGGAGTTTATGATTTGGAACGCTTGGCTTCACGTGTTTCATTTGGCAAAGCTGTGCCTGTTGATTTCTTGCAGTTGGCGAATTCTCTGTCAAATGTGCCTGCGATTAAGGCAATTTTGCTCAGTCTGAAAGACGAACATTTGACGGAATTAATCGGAGAACTAGATGAAATCCCCGAACTTTCGCAGTTGATTGAACGAGCGATTGACGAACGAGCAACTCGCACGATTACAGATGGTGGTATTATTCGTACAGGATATAATGCACAGCTGGATAAATACCGTGAAGCTTTGCAAAATGGAACTTCGTGGATTGCAGAACTTGAAGGACAAGAGCGACAGAAAACTGGAATCTCGGGCTTACGCATAGATTTTAATCGGCAAGATGGTTACTACTTTCATGTGACGCAAGCTCAGCTCAGCAATGTACCGGATTATTTTTTATATAAAAAAGCGCTTAAAAATGCAACGCGCTACACAACAAAAGCCTTGTCGGAAATTGAAGAAACGATGCTTGAAGCGCGTGAAAAATCTAGTGTTCTGGAATATAATCTTTTCATGGAAGTCCGTGCCGAAACGGAGCAATATATCACGCGGTCGCAGCAGCTTGCCAAAGCCGTTGCCGAAATTGACTGTCTGCAAAGTCTTGCAACAGTCGCCGAAAAATATGCTTATGTCCGTCCAAAACTCACAGAAAATAGCCACTTTGTCAAAATCAAAGAAGGACGTCACGCTGTAGTTGAAGCGGTCATGGGCGCTCAAGAATACGTGCCTAATGATATTGAACTTACTGAGGAAACAAATATTCAGCTTATCACTGGACCAAATATGTCTGGGAAATCGACCTATATGCGACAGTTTGCGCTGACCGTTATCATGGCACAAATCGGTGCCTTTGTTCCCGCAAAAAGTGCGGAATTGCCAATTTTTGACGCTATTTTTACGCGAATTGGTGCAAGTGATAATTTGATTTCTGGCGAATCAACTTTTATGGTTGAAATGTCTGAGGCCAATCATGCTATTCAGCATGCAACGAGTCGCAGTTTGATTATCTTTGATGAACTTGGGCGCGGCACAGCAACTTATGATGGAATGGCGCTTGCGCAAGCAATTATTGAGTATGTTCATGACAAAATTGGTGCAAAAACTTTGTTTGCAACGCATTATCATGAGCTGACAGAACTTGAAAACAATTTGACAGCTCTGTCAAATGTTCATGTTGCAACATTGGAGCAAAATGGCAATGTCACATTTTTACACAAGATAACCAAAGGACCAGCAGATAAATCTTATGGTATTCACGTTGCAAAAATTGCAGGTTTGCCTGAAGATTTGCTTGAGCGTGCTGATTTGATTTTACAAAAGCTAGAAAATAAGCCCGTACCTGTTAAAAAAAATGAAGTTCATGAAGAACAGCTGAGCTTATTTGATTTTGATGAAAATGGCTCGGAAGTCATTGACAAGTTAAAAGTAACAAATGTGGATAATCTCACCGCACGGGAGGCATTGAATTTTCTTTGGGAACTAAAAGATTTGCTGGGTTAAATCTCTTTTTGTAAGATAATATTTTGAAATATCGTTTGAAATTGTTATACTAAAAGAAAAAAATTATTTTCGAAAGGAAAATAAAATGGAAGAAAATCAAGAATTCACAGCTTCAACTGAGCAAGAAAAAGCAAGCAATGAGCAAGCTGTTTCGCAGGAAGTACCGCAAGTTACTGAGGAAAGTCTTAGTACCGTTGACGAACAAGTCTTAGAACCTACGATTTTCACACCAGATTCAGAGCCTCTTGCAGCAGAAGCCGTGCCAGAGAAAATGGAAATCACAGTGAACAAGCCAGTTGAAATTCCAGATACGCCAGCAGAGCCAGAACCAATCAAACCCAAATGGAACTGGGGGGCCTTTACTTTTCCAATGTTCTTTGGAATTGCCAATCGCTCTTATCTTGGTCTGCTCATTCTTTTAGCTGCAGTGCCAATGATTGGCTGGATTTTTGGAATTGTTTGGATGATTGTTTTTGGTCTATATGGTGAAAAATGGACATTGGAAAATCCAGATAATCGTTATCGGGATAACGAAGAATTCCGCAAAGTAATGGATGGCTGGAATCGGGCAGGTTTAGTCGGCTTCATTATTGGGGCAGCTGCTATTGTTTTGCTGATTATTTTGTTTGCAGTCTTAATGGGCGTTATTATCAATGATTGGAATCAAGTTCATCAGGTTCAAAATTTTAATCAAAACTTTAATTATTAAAGAATCAAAGCGGGCGACCGCTTTTTTATGTTATAATTGAGTAGGAATTTTCGAAAAAGTTGAAAGGTGGAGCGTTTTGGGAAAAATTATTGAACTTGATGAAGCACTTGCTAATCAGATTGCCGCAGGTGAAGTGGTTGAACGTCCCGCCAGTGTGGTTAAAGAGCTAGTAGAAAATTCGATTGATGCAGGTGCAACGAAAATTGTTGTAAAAATTGAAGAAGCAGGATTAAAACTCATTGAAGTTGTAGATGATGGCTTTGGGCTTGAAAAAGCAGATGTTTCGCTTGCGCTCAAACGGCATGCAACAAGCAAAATCAGAACACGAGAAGATTTATTTCGTATTCGGACGCTTGGTTTTCGTGGGGAAGCGTTACCATCAATCGCTTCAGTAAGTGACTTCGAATTAGAAACAAGCGTTGAAGTCGAAGAATCAGGAACGCGGCTTGTTGCTCACGGTGGGAAAATCACAACGATTGAGCCAATGAATAAGCGTGCAGGGACAAAGATTTCAGTGCGTAATCTGTTTTATAATACTCCTGCTAGGCTCAAGTATATCAAGTCTTTACAGGCAGAACTTTCACATATTACAGATATTTTAAATCGATTGAGTCTGGCACACCCTGAAATCTCATTTTCACTAATCAATGAAAATCATGAATTGCTGCGAACGAGCGGCTCGGGTGATTTGCGGCAAGTGATTGCTAGCATTTATGGAATAGCAACTGCTAAAAAAATGCGTCAAATTTCGGCTGCTGATTTGGATTTTGAAGTGACTGGTTTTGTGAGCTTGCCCGAATTAACACGTTCTAATCAGAATTATATTACCTTCTTAATTAATGGTAGATATATTAAAAATTTCTTATTGAGACGAGCAATTTTGGATGGTTACGGCAGTCGAATTATGGTTGGACGTTTTCCTTTAGCAGTTATTTCAATCAAGATTGACCCACAGCTCGCTGATGTCAATGTACACCCGACAAAACAGGAAGTGCGCCTATCAAAAGAAAAAGAATTGATGGTCTTGATTTCTAAAGCCATAAGTAGTGCGCTTTCTGAAGGAATATTAATTCCAGATGCTTTAGAAAATCTGCAGAAACGTCCGCAAGTCAAAGCGGAAAGAGTGGTGCAGACAGAACTCCCCTTGCGGCAGCCAAATTTGTACTATGACAAAGAACGACAAGATTTTTATCTGAAAAAAGATGAAGTTAAAGTTGAAAATAAATTTGATGAACCTATCAAATCCTTGTCAGAGCAGCTTTACATGCCACCGATTGACACTATCGAAATTGCTGAAGCAACACCATTGTTTTCGGATTTTCCAGAATTGGAATATTTATCACAGCTTCATGCAACCTATTTACTCTGTCAGTCGCCTGAAGGCTTGTATTTGGTGGACCAGCATGCTGCTCAAGAGCGAGTGAATCTTGAAATTTGGGAAGATAAAATCGGAGAAGTCTCGATTGACCAACAGCTTTTGCTGACGCCTTATCTGTTTGATTTGCCAAAAAATGATTTTATCAGTTTGTCAGAAAAGAAAAATTTGCTTCACGATGCGGGAATTTTCTTGGAAGAATATGGTGAGAACCAATTTATTTTGAGAGAGCATCCGATTTGGCTAAATGAAAATGAACTTGAACAGACGATTTATGAGATGATTGATATTATTCTCTCATCAAAAGATTTTTCACTCAAAAAATATCGTCATGATTTGGCGGCAATGGTTGCCTGCAAAAGCTCAATCAAGGCAGGTCAGCCGTTAGATGCTGTATCTGCAAAACAACTTTTGTACGACCTGTCAAAATGTAAAAATCCTTATTCTTGTGCACATGGGCGCCCCACGATTGTGCAATTTTCTGGAAATGATATTCAAAAAATGTTCCGTCGAATTCAGGAAACGCATCGCTCAAAGGCAGCAAGCTGGAAAGATTTGACTTAGTAAGTGCTTGTTACTTTGCACTTCGTGATACGAAAGATGAGGGATTTTCTACCTTAAATTGCTGGAAGTTGAGCTGAATTTTAGAAACAGAAAATAATAGTTGTAGGGAAAGCAAAAACCCTACTGATAAAGTAATCATTCCAAATTAAGTAAAAAGAGGAAAATATGACAACTACATTATATATGGTTGTACCATGTTACAACGAAGAATTAGTACTTGATGAAACTTCAAAACGTCTAAAAGAGAAATATGCGCAACTTATTGGGGCAGGAAAAATTAGCTCACTCAGTCGCGTTGTCTATGTTAATGATGGGTCGAAAGACAAAACATGGGAGAAAATTCAGGAAAAGCACGCCGAAAATTCGATGTTTTCTGGTGTAAATCTTTCACGCAATCGCGGACATCAAAATGCCTTGCTCGCAGGGCTGATGACTGTAAAAAATCTGGCAGACTGTGTGATTTCAATGGATGCGGATTTGCAGGATGATATTGATGCTATTGACGGTATGCTGGAGCAGTTTGAAGCAGGCTACGATGTGGTTTATGGGGTACGTGATAATCGGGATACTGATACTGCTTTCAAGCGTAGCACGGCCTTGGCGTTTTATGGGCTGATGAAAAGTTTGGGAAGCGAAAGTGTACCTAATCATGCTGATTTTCGATTGATGAGTGCGCGTGCGCTGGACGGTCTGGCGGAGTTTCGCGAGGTCAATCTTTTCTTACGTGGTATGGTACCGCTAGTCGGTTACAAATCAACAAACGTTTATTACAAGCGCGGCGAACGTTTTGCAGGCGAGAGCAAATATCCGCTCAAAAAAATGCTGAGTTTTGCTGTGGACGGGATTACCTCAATGTCGGCAACACCGATGCGGCTGATTTTTTGGACGGGATTCATTGTCTTTCTGCTTGCGATTGTCGCAGGAATTTATATCATTGTTCGACATTTTGTTGGCGGTTTTGCATCGGTTGGTTGGGCTTCAACGATGGTTGCTATTGTTGGTTTAGGCGGTATTCAGCTTCTTGCACTGGGCATTATCGGCGAATATATCGGTAAAATTTTCCTTGAAGTTAAGCAACGCCCACGCTTTATCGTTGAAGAATTTTTGAATACAGAAGCGGAGGACTAATGTACGACTATTTTTTCGGAAAATTAGTTAAAATTACTCCGACTTATATTGTGATTGAAACGAATAGTATCGGTTATTTAATCAATGTTGCAAATCCTTACAGCTGGTCGGCGCAGATGAACACCCAGGTCCAAATTTATGTTCATCAAGTCATTCGAGAAGATGCTCATACACTTTACGGCTTTGCAGATGATGCTGAAAAAGCGCTCTTTCTGCGACTCATCAGTGTATCAGGTATCGGTCCGAAATCAGCACTTGCCATCATTGCAGCAGACGACAATTTAGGGCTGATGAATGCGATTGACAGTAGTGATATTACATATCTGATGAAATTTCCTGGTCTAGGAAAAAGAAGTGC
>JAJXWC010000185.1 GCA_021781855.1 Bacillota bacterium
AAAAGCGCGGTGGATAGAGATTTTCAAGTGGTTTTGATGTGAAACTTTCCCAGAAATTTCGATAGTATTCTGTCAAATCTTGTGAAATTTGACAAAAATCATTGTTGACAAAACCATCAAATTCTGCCGTTAGTAAATTCAATCCAGGTGGAGCAAAATAAGGTTTATCAAATGCCACATCCCGAAGATTTCGCCCTTTTTGATAATATTTTTCCTGTAATTTCAGCCATTTTGGTGCACAGCGATAAAGCTGCGACTGCACAAAATTTGACAGTCCCCTATCTGTTTTGACAGGAAAGCTCACTAATTTTTGGTGGACAAATGGGAGCCGTAAAAGTGACAGTAAGTCATCTTGACCAAATATAAATTCGTCTGTCAAATACATTAAATGACCTCGTAAATCTTCATGAATTAACGAGTTTAATCGCAATCTCTTACGCAACAAATCCAATTCCCAAAAATAAAATCCCCGATTTCCCGAATAATACATCAAATTCCGTTGCAATTCCGTCAAAGCATTTTTTAGCCATAAATCCCGCCCCATAAGCCAAATCACAGTGAAGCCATGCGCCAAATAATTCTCCGTCCGCTCGCGCAAGCGCTCTAAAGAAAGTGATGAGCACTGCACTTCAATCGCAATTTTTTCGTTCACAAGCAAGTCTGGTGTTTGGGACAACTCGGGCAAATAACGCTCAATTTCCACCTTTTCTGTTTGTGAAAACCAGTGGTATAAAGCAATTTTCAATGCCAAATGTTGAGCGGACTCATTTTCTGACCAAGCCGTACAATTTTTAAGTGTCAGATGTGCAAAATGCGGAATTTTAATTTTTCCACATTTCAATCGAACTTCCGTTTTGCAAGCTGGACAAAAAAAAGGCGCAGGTTCTGGAATATTTTCGAGTAAATTCAACAAATTTCCATTTTTATCAATCGCAGTCATCATACTTTTATATACGAAAAAATTACAATTTGTCACAAAAAAATGGTTCAATGACCATTTTTTAAATAGATTAATTCAGCTACAATCGCCCAAATTATAAAAATACCTACAATTAATCCCACCCAAATGATGTGTTTCTTACGCTCACTATTCATTACAGCAATAAATTCACGAATAAAAGCAGGAACTCGATAATACATCGCCGTTTTCCCACCGCGGCCCCCCTGTGCTGTGAGCTTTAGTCGAGCTGCAAATAAAGCAGCACGAAAAACATGATAATCTGATGTAAAAAACATGAATTTATGATTTGACGGCTCCGTCAAATCCTGCTTGTCAATCAGTTTATCCGAAAAAACTAAATTTTCATAAGTCGTCCGTGATTTTTCTTCTGTAAGCGTTCGTTCTATTGGAAATCCAAGTTCTTCCACAGCAAATTTTTGCATTGCCGCTGCTTCAGAAATTTTTTCATCTGGTCCCTGACCGCCTGAGAATATCAAAATTGTATCTTCTTTTGCCACCCTCACAGCCGCCCTAATTCGATTTCCAAGCAAAACACCTACTCGCTCACCAGCAACCAAGCCAGAGCCAAGCACAACAAAATAAACCGCTGATAACTTACGTACCCGCCGACCATAAACCCAGCTTGATAAGAAGAAAATTCCAAACTGCCAAGCCAGATAAATAGATAAAACAGGGAAAACATAGCTCAAAACATGAAGCCACACCCAATCTAAAGACAAACGCCCAACCGAAAGATATAACCAGTCAATCAGAGCGAAAAAAAGCACAATGATAGGGAGCAAAAGATTTCCCACCGATTTCGACTCTCGCCGCCACATTTTTATTGTCAATATCACAATCGCGATTGGTACAATTAAACCAATCAGAACTGGTCCAAGTCCTAACACAGTAATTTCGCCAACAAGCAAAAGAAGACCAATCCCATTATGATGAGGTGACCAAACAATTACCGAGCCTAAAATGCCATTCAAGGTTATCCATAAACAAATCAGATAGAAAAAAGATAATCTTCCCAAACGGAGTGTTCGTAAGTCCTTTAATTTTCTGATTTTCCACCAAAAAAGAAAAGTTAGTCCTGCGAAAATCGCTGTTAAAATAAGACCAATAATAAATAATCCAAAATCATCCATGACACTATTTTACCAAAAAAATCCGCTATTGGTAAGCGGATTTTTATATTTCCAACATTTAATCTAACAAATGCTTGCTATCTATGTACTTTGTGCTATTTATTCTCTTTATCAACCGTCCAGCAAAGCGAAAATAGAGTGAATGGATAGATATCAAACTATACGCTAACGTCTGTGAGGAAGAAAGAAGATTCAATCACATATGCAAGACAGCAAAGTTAATCGCAAACAAAATTGCAACAATCCAAACCACTGCTTTGATTTCTTTTGCTTTTCCAGTAAACAATTTTACAAAAATGTAAGTAATAAAACCAAATGCGATACCGTAAGAAATTGAATAAGCAAAGCCCATAAAAATTGAGGCAAAGAAGGCAGGAATTGCTTCGCCCAAATCTTCCCAGTTTAACAACTTGAATGACCCCATCATCATCATACCAACAATAATCAAGATAGGTGCTGTTGCCTGCGTTGGTACAATTCCAACAAGTGGCAAGAATAGAGTTGAAATTGCAAACAGAATAGCAACAACAAGTGAAGTCAAACCGGTCCGTCCACCAGCACCAATACCTGCAGCAGACTCAACATAAACAGTTGTATTAGAAGTTCCAAAAATTGCTCCGATTGGCGTTGCAATCATATCAGCGAACAAGGCCTTATCCATTTTAGATGAAAAACCATGAGAAGTTTCCATTTCCTCAAAATCTTTATCTGTAAAGATACCTGTACGGCGACCTGTACCGATGAATGTTCCGATAGGGTCAAAGATTGAAGTGAGTGAGAACGCAAGAATTGTCATTAAAACTTCAAAAATCTTGTTAGAATTAGAAAAGAGTGACTGCAATCCTGGGTCTCCAAATGCAGCAAGGAAGAGAGCTGGATGTTTTGCGCTACCAACAAACATCTGATTAAATGCTGTGCCTACACTGTTTGCGGAAAATAAAGTGCTCCAGTCAATAGATTGAAGTTGAAAAGCATTAGGTGTAGCCACTGCAGCATGTGGGTCAACTGCAATTACGATGAGATAAATTACTGTTGTTGCTGCGATTGAAAGGATAACACCGCCTTTAATTTTCTTCAAAACGAAGAACATTGTAATAATAATACCAAGAATAGCGACAATTACACCAGGTTGATTGAAAGCAGATAGACCAGGAACGATTGAGGCATCAAAGGCACCAGTTGCCTTATTAACATAGCTATTTCCAGGAATAAATTGAAGCAGACCTGCATTTTTGATACCGATATAAGCGATAAATACACCAATACCACCACCAATCGCATGCTGTAGACTTTGTGGGATACCCAAAATAATTTTTTTACGCAGAGAAGTGAATGTGATAATGATATTCACAATTCCGCAAATAAATACCATCGCCAGTGCTTCTTGCCATTTGTAGCCGAGACTCAAAACAACAGTATAAGCAAAGAAAGCATTCAAGCCCATTCCTGGAGCAAGCGCATAAGGTACGTTAGCAATCAAACCAATCGCAAGCGTTCCTACGATAGAGGCAATGATAGTTGCCAAAAAGACAGCTTGTGTTGGCATACCAGTAGAGCCTAACACGGCTGGATTGACAAACAAAATGTAGCTCATGGCAAAGAATGTTGTCAAACCAGCCATAACTTCACGACCTACTGTCGTGTTGTTTTCTTCAAGTTTAAATAACTTGTTCACGAAAAGTTCTCCTTTTTTAATTGAGTTCAAAGCTTGCAAAGCTAGAAAGTTAGAAAAATCTCAGCCGCTTATTTTGAAAGACTAACAATTTCTCAGTTTTCTATGCTAAAAACATCGCTCATCGCTTCTTAATTATTGTCAGATTTGAAGGCAAAGGTGATTTTTCACAGTGACTGACAACTCATAATATACTTCTATTTTAATTAGTTTCAGTTAAGCTCGCAAGTTTTCTTGTATGGATTTTAGCAAATATGTCCTGATTGTTCGGAAATAGCTAATTTCTGGATTGAAAGCGGATTTATTGTTCGTACAATTTTGCACAAAAGGCATCAAAAACTATGTTATAATAGAATAAACAATTTATCCTAGCAGTATGTATTGTCTTCGCATTCCGTCCTTTTTTATCTGCAAACCTTTCTATCAGGCAAGCCATCCATTCGCTTTAGAACGAATAGATGGCCTAGCCCAACTCGGAATCAGTTCTCACTAAATGAAGCAGAGACTAAAAATTCGAAGATTGTCATTTCGCCTTAGTGCTTTAGGACTTTAGAGCGAATGGACAGCTCAACA
>JAJXWC010000186.1 GCA_021781855.1 Bacillota bacterium
ATTTATATTTCTCTTAAATATTTACTTTTTCTATTATACGAAAAATCCGGAAAAAAAGGGGAAATAAATTGGAATTTGCCGAATAAAAATACGTGTAATTCATAAACACGTATTTTTTTATAAATTATTTTGGCAAAAGCTGTAAAAACTGCTCAAGCGTTAAATGGTGTTTTGTCATATATTCAGCATTTGCCACTCCTACATAACGATAATGCCAATCTTCTGAATCCACACCTGTACTTGCTGTTCCCCAACTCTGAAACCGCAAAACAAAACCATAATTAGAGGAAATAGCCGCAATCTGCTGTGTAATTGAAGGATTTTGTGAATTTAAAGAATCCACGCTCGACATATCAATCGCAAGCCCTGTTTCGTGCTCCGAACATTCTGGCGGCTGCGAATAAGTTTGGACATCTTTTATTGCTTCTGCTCGTGAAATTGCTTGCCCAGTCTTATTTACCGTACCATTTCCTTCCATTTCTTGTTCAATATACATCTCATAAAGCTGAGCTTGGTAAGCTACCGAGCGATAACCTGAAATCAGATGCTCCGCTGGCGAGATTTTTTGAGCTGCGGCAAGAAAATTTTGAACGGCAACTGCAATTCGACTATCCACTTGCACATCACCCACATTTGTAAGCGTCGGATTCATTTCTGGCTTTGGATTATTTCGGTTGACTAGCACCAAATCCCAATCGCTTTGATGCGACTGCGGTAAATCTGAAACAGATGAAGCGGTCAAGCTGGTCGAGGAAGTTGCTGTTGAATTTTGAGGAATTTGCAGCCGATTAACACTTTTTGACGATTTGGTCAAATTCAAACTACTCTGATTTTCCGAACTTGCAGCCTTAATTTGAGCCGATTTGACATTTTTATCAAATTTGACTCCTACAAAAATTCCAATAATATCAACGAACAGCACGAACAAAATAACGACAATAATGAACGTGTTCTTATTTCTCTTCATTTTTTATCATTTCCTTGCCGATTTTGCGGTAAGTCATATCACCAATCGCTTTAATATCAAATTTTCCATTTTCATAGGTTAAACACGTAACGGAGCCATTATCCAGCCCTCTAGGACGCGGTTGGTCTGGCTGAACCATTTCGATAAAGGTACCGATTGTCATACCGTGGCTGACAATGACGATGTTCTGAGCGCCAGCTTTCTCGCTTTCTGCTGCTGCATCAGCAAAACCAGCCGCAATACGCCCTGTCAATTCCTCCCAAGTTTCTGCCCAATTTGCTGTGTCCACCTGATAAATCGCTTCACAAATTTCTTGACTTGTCCGAAGCCGTCCGTCCATGCCGTTTTCCGCAAAAATAATTGGTAAAACACCGTCAAATAATTCACCATCATAACCGCCGTCAAAGCTGCCAAAACACCATTCACGTAGCCTTTTATCAAATTTATAAGGGATTCCCTCATTTTTCGAATATTTCAAAATTAAGCCCATCGTCTGAATCGTTCTTCCCGAATCCGATGAATAAGCGCGGTCAAAAGTAATATTTTTTGCCTTGAATCCCAAGCCTAGCTCGATAATTCCAAGTTCGCCTTCTTCTGTCAGCGGTGTATCCGACCAACCCTGCGCGCGCCCAATCGTGTTGAACATCGTCTTTCCATGACGCACCAGATAGATATTTAACATTATTTCCTCCGAAAGTGATGATTTACTTTTTCATTATACCACAAAAAAACGTTTCATCAGAAACGCTTTGTTACTTGATGGAACTGTCAAATCTCTTTTTCATCTGACAAAACAGTAAATTCCTTGCGAAAACGCTTCTCACTTATCACTTTCAAATCACTTTTTTCCATTTGAATCAAATAATCCCCAACTAACGCTGCACCGCCAAACATCATGTTAAAACGCAACTGTTGCGGACTTTTAGGATTCCAGAAACAAATTTGAGCATCAAAAAGATGCTGCACCCACGGCTCATAAGTCGTTTCATGTTTTACCTGCCAAAAATCTACTGTCCGTTCGCCCATTCGTGCTTTCATTTTTCTCGCTTTCTTTCCTTGTCTTTTGATGACTTTCTGCTCCATTATACTCATTTTTATTGATTTTTTCTTAAAGTCCTTATTTCACCAAGAAAAAAACAATGCACTGATGTGAGATATCGTATTCTTTTTCCAACGGAGATACTTTCTCAATAGCATAATGTACTTTGGTTAAATTATGAACTTGCCAAATAAAAAAACGGCTTAAGCCGTTAATTTTTAAATGAATGAATCGGTGCTGGAATTTGTCCGCCACGTGCAATGAAATCTGCTGACGAAGCTGTATTTACCCGCATAACAGGCGCTGTGCCAAACAGGCCTCCGAATTCGACTTGGTCGCCTTCTTTGCCCAGAGGAATCACGCGCACTGCCGTTGTTTTCTGATTAATGACACCAATCGCGGCTTCATCTGCAATCATTGCCGCAATCGTTGTGGCGGGTGTCTCCGCTGGTATCGCAATCATGTCCAAACCAACCGAGCAAACGCAGGTCATTGCTTCAAGCTTATCAAAACTGAGTGCACCACTATTTACCGCCGCAATCATCCCTTCGTCTTCAGAAACAGGAATAAAAGCACCAGAAAGCCCGCCAACACGCTGTGCAGCCATGACTCCGCCCTTTTTAACTGCATCATTAAGCATCGCAAGCGCTGCCGTCGTTCCGTGTGTGCCAACCGTTTCTAGTCCCATTTCCTCAAGGACGCGCGCCACAGAATCCCCAACTGCTGGTGTCGGTGCAAGCGACAAATCAACAATTCCAAATTCAACACCAAGTCGCTCACTTGCTAAATTTCCGACAAGTTGGCCGATTCGTGTAATCTTGAACGCTGTTTTCTTAATCGTTTCTGCTAGAACATCAAAACTTTCGCCACGCACTTTCTCAAGGGCTCGTTTAACGACTCCAGGTCCCGAAACACCGACGTTGATGACCGTGTCGGCTTCGCCAACGCCATGAAAAGCACCTGCCATAAAAGGATTGTCCTCGACTGCATTGGCAAAAACGACAAGCTTAGCACACATCCATTTGCCGCGCAAGGACATTTCCTTGATAATCTCACCCATATCGCGCACGGCAGTCATGTTAATGCCTGTTTTCGTTGAGCCGACATTGACCGATGCGCAAACACGCTCAGTACTGGAAAGCGCATGAGTTAGAGAATTCAAGAGCACCTTATCGCCTTTTTGATAGCCCTTTTGGACCAAAGCTGAAAACCCACCGATAAAGTCAATCCCAATTTCCTTTGCCGCTTTGTCCATCGCAAGCGCAATCGGCGTGTAGTCGTTTGCGTCCGTTGCTGCTCCAATAATCGAAATCGGCGTCACCGAAACCCGCTTATTCACAATCGGAATGCCAAGCTCAGCCGCAATGCCATTTCCCACCTCAACCAAGCGTCCTGCTTTGGCGACGATTTTCTGATAAATCTTCTCAGCCGCCTTATCAATATCCGGGTCAATACAATCCAGCAAGCTGATTCCCATTGTAATCGTCCGAATATCGAAATTTTGCTCCTCAATCATAGTAATTGTTTCTTTGATATTTTGAATGTCCATTTGAAATCCTTTCTACGGCTCATCAAAAGCACCTGACGACAAGCAAAGCTTGCCTTACAGGTACTCGCACAGCCTTCTACGGCTCATCAAGCACCTGACGACAAGCAGAGCTTGCCTTACAGGTACTCACACAGCCTTCTACGGCTCATCAAGTAGCTTTTGCTCACAATTTATGCATGGCATCAAAAATCGCCTGATTTTGCACATGAATTGTCACACCAAGCTCATCGCCTTTGGCAGCTAAATTCGCTTGTAGCGCAGCAAAGTCTACATTTTCTGGACTTTCAATCAACATCATCATGGTAAAAGCGCCTGACAAAAGAGTTTGTGAAATTTCTAAAATATTGGCTTGTTCTTGTGCTAAGATAGCCGTTACACCTGCTACAATTCCGATTTTATCCGCTCCAACCACTGTGACTACTGCTTTCATATTTTACCTCTTTCGATTGATTTTTTCTATTATAGCATTTTTATCAGAATTTTTCGTCTTTTCATCGCAAAGTTAAGTCTATCATCTTTAAAATTTTCGGCATTTCCGTATGTTTTTAGATATTTTGGCAAATTAACTTGCGAATTTCTGGGCAAAATTTGTTATAATTTTATCATGAACTTCAAAACTTTTCTTAATTTTACGCGAATTCAAACTTTGCCTGTGGCGCTCTTATCGCCGCTTGCCGGAATTATGTTTTCTCTTTGGACTTTTCGCAGTTTTCATTGGCTACCAACGTTGTTATTTTTTATCGGACTTGCCGCCATTAACTTGTTTGTCAGTGCTAGATC
>JAJXWC010000021.1 GCA_021781855.1 Bacillota bacterium
CCCAGGTATGATAAAAAATGGGGGCGGAAAAATCATCAACATTTGCTCAATGATGAGCGAATTGGGACGCGAAACAGTTTCAGCATATGCAGCGGCAAAAGGCGGCCTGAAAATGCTGACGAGGAATATTGCTTCAGAATATGGCAAGTTCAATATCCAATGTAACGGCATTGGTCCGGGCTACATTGCCACACCGCAGACGGCACCTTTGCGTGAGCTTCAGGCAGATGGTTCTCGCCATCCATTTGACCAATTTATCGTAGCGAAAACACCAGCAGAACGTTGGGGGAGCACAGAAGATTTGCAAGGTCCGGCAGTATTTTTGGCTTCGAAGGCTTCTGATTTTGTCAATGGACATATTCTTTACGTGGACGGCGGAATTTTGGCATATATTGGCAAACAGCCTGAGTGAGATAGAGAGAAAAAAATGCAAAGAGCAGAATTGTTAGAAAAAGTTATCCATTCAGGAATTGTAGCGGTGGTTCGAGCAGAAAATGCGGAGGAAGCACTGAAATCAGTGGAGGCAATCGTTGCGGGCGGAATTAAGAGTATCGAATTAACCTATTCAGTGCCGCAAGCAAATGAAGTAATTGCGAAACTGGCTCAAAAATATGCTGAAACAGATGTGATAATCGGTGCAGGAACAGTACTGGATACGGTTTCGGCTAGGCTGGCTATTTTAGCGGGGGCACAATTTATTGTCAGCCCGTGTTTTAGCTCAGATGTTGCAAAAATGTGCAATCTTTATCAGATTCCGTATGTGCCGGGGATTTTGACACCACGTGAAGCCCAAATCGCCTTGGAATATGGCTCAGAGCTGATTAAGCTTTTTCCGGGTGACATTGCAGGGGCTAAAATGATTAAGGATTTGAAAGGTCCATTTCCCTATCTCAATATTTTGCCGTCAGGCGGCGTGAGCACGGAGAATGTTGGACAATGGCTTGAAGCAGGAGCTGTTGCAGTAAGTGCAGGAAGCAGTTTGACATCACCTGCTAAACAGGGGGATTTTGCCAAAATAACGGCCAACGCCAAGGAATTTGTTCAGGCATTTGAGCGAGCGAAAGGTTGAGCAATGCTGAAACTAGAATTATTGAACTGCGATTTTCAAGTTGTTGAAGGACAAATCGACCATGAAAAAGAGTCATCACCGTTTTTCGCAACGGGAGAGCGGCTTTGTGTATTGGGGATTAAAGACTATGTTTATCAGCAAGGCGATAAAATTCGGATAACGGTAGATTTGGCTGAGGACGGGCATTACTTTGTGGTGCAGTTGGACGAGACTTTAACACCATCGCTGGTTTATTTTGCGAAAGCGGAGTGGATTTTTGAACTTTCACTTTTGGAAAATCTGCGAAAAGTAGCTGTAGAAACAACTTTTGCTTCTAAACGCCATTGTTTGATGATCAGAAAAGCCTATGATTTTGAGATTGTCAATATTCAGAATCTGAGTTTCAATGCGCATGACCAGACCAATGAAAATGCGGTGTTTCCGCATGCTTCGTCCAATGTCGAAACAGAAGCAACGGTATTTTTAGCGAAAAATGCGATTGACGGGAAATTAGCGAACTTGTCGCACGGGGCTTATCCGTTCACGTCATGGGGAATTAATCGGCAGGAAAATGCGACTTTACGAATTGATTTCGGTAGAAAAGTCGAAGTTGACCGTGTGAATTTGCTTTTTCGCAGTGATTTTCCGCATGACAGCTACTGGGAAAAGCTGGAGCTTGCTTTTTCAGATGATATACGGTTGGATTTGACAACAAAAAAGACAAAGGAAGTTCAAATTTTTGAGTTTTCGCCTAAAATAACGGAATTTGTGGAATTAAGGCATTTGAAAAAAGTGAAAGACGATTCGGATTTTCCCGCATTGACACAAATCGAAGTTTTCGGAAGAAATAGAAGAGAGGACTGAAAAAATGACAAAACAAACATTTGAAACGCGCTATGCGCACGCACCTAAGGATATTGAACGTTACACAACACAAGAAATGCGCGAAGAATTTCTGGTAGAAAAGGTTTTTGAGGCTGACTTTATCCACTTGACTTATTCACATAATGACCGGCTAATTTTTGGCGGAGTGATGCCTCTTGATGAACTGTTAGAAATCAAATTAGACAAAGAATTAGGCGGAAATTATTTTTTGGAGCGGCGTGAGATGGGCGTAATTAACATTGGGGGTGCCGGGTTTATTGTGATTGATGGAGAACGTGCGGAAATGCTGCATCAAGACGGTTACTACATTGGTAAAGAGACGAAATCGGTTCAGTTTGGGAGTTTAGATGGGGCAAATCCCGCAAAATTCTACGTGGCTTCTGCACCTGCACATCACAAGTATCCGAATAAAAAAATTGCACTGGCAGACATTACACCGTTGACACCAGGCGATGATGAGCATATGAATAAACGAAAAATCAACCAATATGTGCATCCTAATCAGGTTGAATCTTGCCAGCTTCAGCTAGGGTTGACTGCTTTAGCACCGGGTTCAGCTTGGAATACCATGCCTTGCCATACACATGAACGTCGAATGGAAGCTTATTTGTACTTTGACCTCGAAGGCGACAACAAAGTCTTTCATTTTATGGGAAAGCCTGATGAAACGAAGCACTTGGTGATGGGCAATGAGCAGGCCGTCATCAATCCGAGCTGGTCAATTCACACGGGTGTTGCAACGAGCAACTACACTTTTATCTGGGCAATGTGCGGAGAAAATGTCGCTTATACGGATATGGATAGTATTGCGATGGACGATTTGAAATAATAATGAAAATGGATTTGACAGTTTGGTCAAATCCATTTTTATTTCAGCAGTGCATGCTAAACCCCTCGTCTCTTTAGGCGGCGGGATAAACAGCACGAAGCTTCGAATTTCGCTCGACTAAACTTGGTGGAGGTTCAACTCCCACCAAGTTTAGTCTCTGCTTCATTTCAGTGATTTTATTTGAATGAAAATTTTCACAAAATAAGTCTTGATTTCATTATTTCCCCAGACAAAATTGTGAAAAGAGCTGTGTAATCAGTTCATCAGGTGCGCCGTCGCCTGTGATTTCGCCGAGCAGCTGCCAGCAGCGCGTGATATCGACTTGGACGAGGTCAACGGGCAAGCCTGCTGACAGGCTTTGATTGGCTTCTGTCAGCGCTGACAGGGCTTTTTCGACGAGCGAAATATGGCGAGCATTGGACAAAATTGTCGCGTCTTGACTTTCGACTTCTCCTGAGAAAAATATTTCGTTGATTTTCCGTTCGACAGCGTCCAGATTTTCATTTTTCAGTGCGGAAATCTTGATGGCGTCTAGCAAGTCAATTTTGGCAGGCAAGTCTGTCTTATTGAGCAAAATAATGCGCTGAGTGTGCGCTGACAATTTCATCAGTGCCATGTCTTCCTCCGTCAGCTCTGACGAAGCATCCAAAACGAGCAGGACGAGGTCAGCCTCTGCCAGCGCTTTTTTACTGCGGGCAACACCGATAGCTTCCACTACATCATCTGTGTCACGAATCCCTGCGGTATCAATCAGCTCCAGCGGCACACCGCCGATATTGGCAAACTCCGTAATCGCATCGCGCGTGGTCCCTGCAATATCCGTGACAATCGCTTTTTCTTCACGCAAGAGTTGATTGAGCAAGCTGGATTTTCCAACATTTGGTCGTCCGATAATCGCCGTTTTCAAGCCTTCGCGCAAGATTTTTCCTCGTTTTGCCGTCTGCAAAAGCCTGCGCAAAAGTTGCTCAAAGTGCGCCGTTTTTTCACGGAGCATCTGCGCCGTCATGGTCTCAACATCGTCATATTCTGGGTAGTCAATATTGACTTCGACCTGTGCTAACGCCTCCAGAATCTCCTGCCGAATGCCTGCAATCAAGTGGGAAAGCGAGCCGTCAAGCTGTTTTACGGCGATATTTGCCGCCTTGTCCGTCTTTGCCCGAATCAAATCCATGACCGACTCTGCCTGTGCCAAGTCCATGCGCCCGTTGAGAAAAGCCCGTTTGGTAAATTCGCCCGGCTCCGCAAGTCGTGCGCCCGACCTCAGCAAAAGCTGCAAAATTTCCTGCGTGACCGCAATACCGCCGTGCGTGTTGATTTCAACAATATCCTCACGTGTAAAGGTTTTCGGAGCCCGCATTACGCTGACCATGACCTCGTCAATGAGCTGTTCGCCATCAAAAATATGTCCATAGTTTATCGTGTGAGAAGGAACGGTTTCCAGATTTTTCCCGCGGAAAACTCGGTTTGCGATTTTTACCGCATCGCTGCCAGAAAGTCGGACAATCGAAATCGCCCCTTCGCCAAGCGGTGTCGAAATCGCCGCAATCGTGTCAAATTCTTGTGTTAATGTCATAGTTTCTATTTTAGCAGAAATGATGAGACTGTCAAATCCTTTTTACTAAAACGTGATTGTTCCAAGTTCATATAACACCGGTAGTTTATATTGTCAACTAGTAAAAAATGAACTGACAAGCCTGTCAGTCCGCAAAATATTGTATAATAAACTCATGATGAGATTAGATAAATTCCTATCGCTTTCTGGGCAGGGAACCAGAAACGAAGTGAAGTTGATTTTGAAAAAAAAGCGTGTGACGGTCGCCTCAGAGATTGTTAAAGACGGACGAACGCAGGTGGATAAAAATGCAACGGATATTGCGGTTGATGGACGACAGGTGCTGTATCAGCAATATTTTTATTATATGCTGAATAAGCCGCAAGGTGTAGTGTCGGCAACAAAGGATAACTTAGATAAGACGGTAGTTGAACTGCTTAAAGGAGAGGACTTTCGTGAGGATATTTTCCCTGTTGGGCGCTTAGACAAAAACACAACAGGATTACTTATTCTGACTAACGATGGACAACTGGGACACGATTTGACCCAGCCGAAAAAGCACGTGGAAAAAGAATACTGGGCAGAAATTGACGGAATTGTCACTGACGAAACCATCAGTAAATTTGCCACAGGATTGACCCTCAAAAACGGCGAAAAGGTCAAGCCAGCAGAACTTTTGGTTGAGCAAGTTGAACAAGGACAATGCCCAACCCAAAGTGGTTCTCGGAGTATCATTCGCATCGTTATACATGAAGGAAAGTTTCATCAGGTTAAACGAATGTTTGAAGCTGTTGACATGTACGTGCTTGAGCTGAAACGGCTTCGCATGGGAGATTTGCCGTTGGATAAATCACTTGAGCTTGGTGCCTATCGTCCGCTAACGAAGGAAGAAGTTGAAAGTTTGAAAAAGTGATATAATAATGAGTGAACAATCACTCGGAGAAAGAAAATGCAAGAACAAAATTTTAGAGAACTTTATCTTCAAACCCTAGAAAAAATGTCTGACCTGACTGAACGGCAGAAAAAAGTGCTACAAGCCGCATTAGAACTTTTTGCAGCCCAAGGTTTTGAAGCTACAACTAGCGCACAAATTGCAGAAAAGGCAGGTGTGTCTGTTGGCTCTGTCTATCATCATTTTCCGAATAAACAGGCAATTTTGATTGCAGTTCTTACGCCTGTCTTTCGCGGAACATTGGAATCAGTGGCTGATGAATTCATGACTAATACGTTCAGTCGTGGATTTGTGACGCTTGATGAGTTTATCACGAATGTTGTGAGAGACCGCATGACCTATATTCATGACAATGCGACAGAGCTGAAACTCATGTTTGGGCAACTTTTGACAAATGTACAGTTCGTTGAACAAATCAAGGCTTTTTTTGGAAAACAGCTTGAACTCTTTGTTTTGCCCACGATTGAGCGATTTAAGAAAGAGGGAAAAATAGCCGATTTGCCTAACGAGATTATTTTGCAGCTTACTCTTGGCACGATTGTCGCTTATTTTGGCAAATTGATACTAAATATTGAGTCGCTTCCAATCGAACAGGAAATTAATATTATCAGCACATTGTTGATTAAAGCCCTGCGTCCATAGTTTTTTCTTGACAAATATTTTAAGGTAAGCTATAATCAACTCATAAAAATGAGTGAGTACTCATTTTTGAAAATTGCTTATCTTTAAGATTTTTTCTCTCTTGCTAGACTAAAAATGAATGTGGAGGTCGTATATGACACCAGTTTCAGTAGAAAACATTACCGTGAAATTCGATAATATTATTGTTTTAGACCATTTATCAGTTGATTTGCAGTCTGGCGAAATTGTCGGGCTTATCGGACCATCAGGTGCGGGAAAATCAACATTTATTAATGCTCTCCTTGGTATGCAGAAATTGGATACAGGGAGTGTCAAAATTTTTGGGCAAACCATTCCCAATCGTGAAATTCTGGAGAAAATCGGATTTACAGGTCAATCTGACGCGCTTTTTACTGAACTTACGGGGCAGCAAAACCTTGATTTTTTTGGTGCATTACAAGGAATTTCTAAAAAAGAACTGAAAGAAAAATCCGCTAAGGCAACCAAGACAGTAAATCTTACCGCAGATTTGAATAAGCCGCTGAGCGCGTATTCGGGTGGAATGAAGCGTCGTTTGTCGCTTGCGATTGCACTTCAGACTAATGCTCCGCTCGTTCTTCTTGACGAGCCGACTGTTGGTATTGACCCTGAATTACGCCGTGACATTTGGGCTGAGTTACGCAAGCAAGCTGCGTCAAACAAAGCTATTCTTATCACGACTCACGTCATGGATGAAGCTGAGAAGTGCGATAAAGTCTTGTTGCTACGAGACGGACATTTTGTTGCCCAAGGCAGTCCAGCAGAAATCAAAGCAAAATATGGTGTAGCGACCATTGAAGAAGCTTTCATCAAGGCTGGTTCGGCACAATTAAGCGAAAGCTCTGGAGCTGAAAATAAAACTTCACAAGAGGATGCAAAAGAGGTATCAAGATGAGAATTCAAGCTATTTTTAAACGAATTTTATTGCAGCGTCGCGGTGATAAACGCAGTTTAGGACTGTTGTTTGTGGCTCCGCTTATCATTCTTGGACTGATGTATCTGCTTTTACAAGTGCCCTCAAATGTGACTTATCGGGTTGGCATTGACAACCAAACAACAAGTGCAATTCGCAATCTTCCGCAAGATGCTCAACTGAGCAGTCAGCTTGCTAAAAATGACAAGCTTAAACTCTTTAAAGTTGATAATGCTAACCGTAGTACGCTCAACGATAAGAATCTCGATGCAGTTGTCGTTATTCAAGACCACAAAATCGAAATTACTTATGCCAACCGAGATACAGGAAAAACGCAAGCTATTTCCGCAGTTGTCAACATGCTTACACAGGCTACACAGGGCAAGATTGCACAAGGACAAACACAAACAGCCATTGCTGATATCATTGAAAAAGCCGAAGCCGCTGCTCAAACTGCTACGAAAAATGCAGTTCAAAACAGTCTGAAAGCTGCGGCAAATGCCGCCGTTCAAGCAGGTGCTCATCCACAAGCCATGCAGCAGGCGACAGAAAATATTGCTCAAGAAGCTGCAAAAAACGCACAGACATCAGCTAGTGCATCAAATAAGCCAGCTTTGCCGACAATTCAAGCGCCAACCATTGCGAGCCACTACCTTTATGGCACTTCAAGCTTGAATCCTTTTGACAATCTTGCCCCTGTTCTTGTCAGTTTCTTCGTCTTTTTCTTCGTTTTTCTGATTTCGGGTATTTCGTTGGTCAACGAACGTACGAGCGGTACACTCACGAGAATGTTGGTCACGCCTGTTAAGCGCAGTGAGATTGTGGCAGGCTACACATTAGCTTATGGTTTGTTAGCAGTCGTTCAGACTACTCTAGTTGTGCTTTGGGCGCGATATGTGCTGCAAATGCAAGTGCTTGGAAATTTCGGCTGGGTGTTGCTGATTAATTTGCTGATTGCTCTTATTGCATTGCTCATGGGACTTGCACTGTCTGCTTTTTCAAAAACAGAATTTCAATTTGTTCAGTTCATTCCGATTGCGATTGTCCCGCAATTTCTCTTTTCAGGAATTATCAATGTTGACACGATGAGCCAGCCACTACAGTGGCTAGCGCATATTATGCCACTCTATTACGGTGTTGATGCTTTGCAGAAAGTCATTAAACAAGGAATGGGGATTGGTCAAATCGGCATTGATTTAGCTGTACTATTTGCGATTGTAATTTTGCTTTATTTTATCAATGTTTTTGCTCTGAAATCAATTCGCCGAACATAAAGTGAAGTCCTACACAATTCCTGCTGAATTCAGCGAACAAACTCAGGACTAGGAGCTTTCATCTCGTTTATGACGAATAGGAAAGGAAAGCTAGGATAAAACAAAAAAGTTGCCAAATTTGGCAACTTTTTTATCTCAGCAGTGCGTACTATCTACGCACTTCGTGCTACGCTGTCGATGCTCGCTACGCCACTAAAGTGGCTAGTCGCAATCGCAATATCCCCGCCTCTACCACGGGTGTCCATTCGCTCTATCTCCACTTCATTACGAAAGACGTAAACTTCGTTTACTCTATCCGCAACCTTAACAGCACACCGTGCTGTTAACCTGTCGATTTCACTAACCGACTAAAGTCGGAAGTTCAAATCGCAATCGACTAAAGTCGCAAGGTGAAATGGCTAGGCGCGGGATAAGCAGCACCAAGTTTAGTTCTGCTTCATTCTTCCCGATTAATGTTAACACCCAAAACAGTCAAATGCCCATTGGAAATCAATTTGATAATCAAATGAGCAAAATCATTTGGTTTCATGCGATTTGACGAACTCGTCCACCATTTCAAAGTACCCACCAAAATTGATGTAATGTACGAAATAACGAAATCATTCGGTACCTTGACATCTTGCTCGCGGACTTCAAGTTTTGCGAAAAGTTCCGCATAACGTTCCGAAAGAATTTCCAAAAAACGGTCAATCAGCGCTTGGTCCTGCGATTTATCCACAATAATCTGTGCAACTTCAGGATTTTTTCTGATGAAATCATAAAACCTAGTCAAAATGGACTCAATTTCTTTGACATGGACGCTGTCTCCCTCAATCAAACTTGATTCATCCAAAATCGCCGTAAAATCTGTCAGAAAGTCATCAATCAAGCTGTCATAAAGGTCTTGTTTGTCCGCATAATGTGCGTAAAAAGTGGCACGATTAATCATTGCGCTGTCGGCAATTTCCTGAATAGAAATTTTTTCAAATTTTTTCTTCCGTAAAAGTGTGAAAAAAGCCTGTGTAATCAACTTTCTTGTTCTTTTTACTCGTAAATCATCAGTCTTAGCCATTCTTTTTCTCTCTAACTTCTATTTCTTACATTATAATGTTTTTTTGTGTTAAATTCCTTTTACACCTCTGTCAAATATCTTTTCCATTTATGTCAAATGAATTTTCCATAAACAACAGCTCGTTGCAAAATGTAGGATAAATGCACAAGGGAAGCAGTTTTGATGGTTGAAAAAACACTTGTAAATGGTAAAATAAACGTTAGATAAGATAAACAACACATTGTCAATTTTGACAAGATTGTCAGAACCAATTTCTCACATAACTAGGAGACAGACATGACAAAAACAGAGATAAACACCTATAAAGCCGGCATTGATGTCGGTTCAACCACTGTTAAACTGGTCGTATTCGACCCAGAAATGAATCTGATTTTCAGTCGCTACGAGCGGCATTTTTCCGATGTCAAAGCAGCCACCATCAAGGTGCTGGGTGAATTCATCGCAGAACATGGTGACCTTACACTGACCCTTGCCATCACAGGCTCAGGCGGTATGGGACTTGCCGAAGTCATTGATGTCCCTTTCATTCAGGAAGTGATTGCAAGCAGTATTACGATTGAAAAGTTCATTCCAGAGACAGATGTCATGATTGAGCTTGGCGGAGAAGATGCCAAGATGACTTTTTTTGACAACGGCACGCAAGAGCTTCGGATGAACGGAACTTGTGCAGGTGGGACAGGGGCTTTCATTGACCAGATGGCGGCACTCCTAAAAGTTGACGCGAATGGGGTCAACGAACTTGCTAAGGGGTATGAAAAGATTTATCCGATTGCTTCACGCTGCGGTGTTTTTGCCAAGACCGATGTTCAGCCCTTGCTCAACGAAGGTGTGCGTAGAGAAGACATTTCAGCTTCGATTTTCCAAGCCGTTGTCAATCAAACGATTGCAGGACTTGCTAGTGGACGCAAAATCAAAGGGAAAGTCGCTTTCCTTGGCGGGCCACTTTTCTTCATGAGCGAATTGCGCAAACGATTTATCGAAACGCTCAATCTGTCTGACGAAGACGTGATTTTCCCTGAAAATCCGCAGCTTTTTGTCGCAATGGGCGCTGCCTTAGCGGATGAAACAACCGAAAAAACAGCCGGTACCCTCATTCACAGCCTCGAAAATGATAACTCCGACAGCTTGATTCCGCAAGATACGATGGATAAGCTCTTTGAGAATCAAGAAGAACTTGATGCTTTTCGTGCACGCCACGCTCAAGCCACAGCCAACTACAAGCCACTCGCACAACACCACGGCGCCGCTTTTCTCGGTATTGACGCAGGCTCCACGACGACGAAAATCGTGCTGATTGACGGCGATGGTAATATCCTTTATGACCACTACGGCTCAAACAACGGCGAACCGTTGGAATCCGTCATTACGGTGCTCAAAGATGTTTACACGAAGCTCCCGGCTGACGTTTATATCGCAAAATCAACGGTCACAGGCTACGGCGAGCATCTTATCAAAGCGGGTCTGCACGTGGATTTCGGCGAAGTCGAGACCATGGCGCACTACAAGGCGGCGGATTATTTCAATCCCGGTGTCGATTTTATTCTTGATATCGGCGGTCAGGATATGAAAGCCATGCGTATCAATGACGGTGCGCTCTCTAGTATTTCGCTCAATGAGGCTTGTTCGTCAGGCTGTGGTTCATTTATTGAAACCTTTGCCAATTCGCTTAAGCATGATGTCCGTGATTTTGCAGCTAAAGCCTTGCTCGCAGAGCATCCCGTCAATCTTGGTTCACGCTGTACGGTGTTCATGAATTCCAAGGTCAAACAAGTGCAAAAAGAAGGCGCGACAGTCGGCGATATCAGCGCTGGTCTGTCTTACTCCGTCATCAAAAATGCGCTCTATAAGGTCATCAAAGTCAAACGTCCAGAAGAACTCGGCGAAAAAATCGTGGTTCAAGGTGGGACTTTCTACAACGAAGCGGTGCTGCGTGCCTTTGAAAAAATCAGCGAGCGTGAAGTCGTGCGTCCCTCTATCGCAGGACTCATGGGCGCTTACGGTTGTGCCTTGATTTCGTTGGACAATGAAGTCGCAGGGGAAAGCTCAAGCATTCTCGGCCTGTCAGCGCTGACAGAATTTAAAACGCACAAAGAATTCATGGTCTGCGGCCTCTGTGAAAATAACTGCAAAATGACGCTCACCGTCTTTAATGACGGCAGCAAATTTGTCACGGGCAATCGCTGTGAGCGTGGTGCCGAAAAAGCCACCCAGATTAAAATCGAGAAAAAAGACAAAAAAGTCAACCTCGTGGACTATAAGTACAAAAAGCTCTTCCGCTATCATAGCCTGAGCAAGAAAAAGCAGACCCTGGGCGAAATCGGCATTCCACGTGTGCTGAACATGTATGAAAACTACCCCCTCTGGCATAACATGCTGACGGACCTCGGTTTCCGTGTTGTCCTCAGTCCGCGCTCTGACAAGGAACTTTTTGAAGAAGGCATCGAGACAATTCCGTCAGATACCGTCTGTTATCCTGCAAAAATGACGCATGGACATATCATGAGTTTGATTAAGTCAGGTGTGCCAACGATTTTCTACCCTAGTGTCCTCTTTGAGCAAGAAGAGCAGAAAAATGCAGAAAACCATTATAACTGCCCGATTGTCCAGTCTTATCCCGAAGTCATCAAAAATAACATTGACGAAATCCGTAACGGCGAAGTCAAATATTTGCATCCTTTCATCAACTTAGCCAATCCTGAGGGTGTGGCGCAAAATATTCACAAAGCACTTTCTGCACAGGGATTTGAACTTTCGCTTGACGCTGTTCAAGCTGCCGTTTATCATGGGTTTGCCGAACTTGAAGCTTTCAAAGTGGACATCCGTGAAAAAGCAGAAGAACTGCTCGTGCAGATTAACCTCAATAACGAGAAAGCCATTGTCCTTGCAGGGCGTCCTTATCATCTCGACCCTGAAATCAATCACGGGATTGCCGACATCATCACTCAGGAAGGCTTCCATGTCTTGACCGAGGACAGCATTTCCCACCTCGAAGAAGTCAGCGGTCTGCGCGTGGTCAATCAATGGGTGTACCATTCACGGCTCTATGCTGCGGCGCAAGTCGTCTGCAAAAATAAAAATCTCGAACTTGTTCAGCTCAACAGCTTCGGCTGCGGACTTGATGCCGTCACGACCGACCAAGTCGAAGAAATCATGCGCGGACACAACAAACTCTACACCGTGCTAAAAATCGACGAAGGCTCAAATATGGGCGCGGTGCGCATTCGTCTGCGCTCGCTCAAAGCCGCCGTTTCTGAACGCACTCGCCACAATATCGAAGCTACGGTTGAAATGAGCGAAATCGTGCCAAAATCTCCAGTCTTTACACAAGAGATGGCGAAAAAACACACCCTGCTCATGCCAATGCTGTCACCGATTCACCAAGAGGGACTGCTAGACACGGCTTTTGCCGCTTCGGGCTACAATGTGGTGGTCTTGCCTGAAACGCAAACTTCTGTGAACAATGGCTTGAAATTTGTCAACAACGACTCTTGTTATCCTGCGATTATCACGATTGGACAGCTCATCGAGGCGCTTCAGTCGGGCGAATATGATGTGAACAACACCTCGGTCATGATGACACAGACGGGCGGTGGCTGCCGTGCCACCAACTACATTCCATTGCTCAGGAAAGCCCTGATTGACGCAGGCTTTCCACAAGTTCCTGTGGTCAGTCTCTCTATGGGCAATCAAGGCACAGAAAAAGGCTTTAAATTTACCGCACCTCTGATTACTCGCTTCATGATCGCTGTGCTTTACGGCGACCTCTTTGAGCGTGTGGTCTATCGCACACGTCCTTACGAAGCCGTGGAAAATTCGGTCAATGAACTCCATGCTAAATGGCTTGAAAAAGCACGTCACAATGTCAAATCAGCCAGCATCTTTGAATTCAACCGCAACATGAAGCAAATCATTCGTGAATTTGACGAAATCGAATTGTTGAATGTCAAAAAACCGCGCGTGGGCGTTGTCGGCGAAATCCTCGTCAAATACAGCAAGACCGCTAACAACGACATAGTCAGCATCATCGAAGAAGAAGGCGGAGAAGCTGTCGTGCTCGACCTTATCGGCTTCATGAACTACAGCCTCTACAATCAAATCTGGAAAACCGATGAAATCGGCTTTGCCAAGAAAAATAAACTTCTGGCGAAAACCCTGCTCGGTATCATCAATATGCTCGAAAAACCAATGAATAAACAGCTTATCGCCTCAAATCGCTTTGACGGCATCGAGAGCATCTACGATGTTGCCGCCAATACTGAAGATATCATCTCCGTGGGGAATCATACGGGCGAAGGCTGGTTCCTGACGGGCGAGATGATTGAGCTGTTGCAAAAAGATGTGATGAACATTGTCTGTCTGCAACCTTTCGGCTGCTTGCCCAACCACATTGTCGGCAAAGGCATGCTCAAAGAACTCCGCCGTCAATATCCCGGTGCTAATCTTGCGCCGATTGACTACGACCCAGGTGTTTCTGCGGTCAACCAGCTCAATCGTATTCGTCTGATGATGGCAACCGCTAAGAAGCGACTGAATAGTGAACCTGAAAAAGTCGAAATGGTGCAGATGGGCGCACACGGTTATTAATAGACACTACTGAGATAAAAATCTGCTTTGAAAGAAGCTATCGAAAAATCAGAAAAAGTTGAATTGCTATTTTATCTGCAATTCAACTTTTTTTATTTAAAAAAATTTTTCGATATTTCGAAAAAAACGTATTCATCAAAAAATCCATGCTATAATAAATTCAGGAAATAAAGAACAACTTAATTAAGGACACCTCTAAAAACTGCTGATTTCGAATTTGAGCTAAATTTTTCAAAATCGAGGATTGACGACGAAGGTTTGCTGATGCAAGTCTAGGAGGAAGACGAAGAGTTTGGAAAATTTAGCCAAATTCGGAATTTCTGAGTTTTTAGAGGTGGCCTTAAGTTTAAGAGATGAGCTATCTCTAAAAATACAGGAAGGACAAAAGAGATTACTGAGGACTAATCCTCCAAAAATGCATTCACAAAAACATCAAAAAAGGAAATTTATCAAAGTGGAAAACAGATTAACAGTTTAAACTACTAAAGGATAACCTCAATCAGTAGTTAGGGCCGAGTGGAAAAAGAGGAAAATCTTATGGAAAAAACAACCACAATCAAACTCGCTGCATTATCTGGAGCAGCTGCTACGTTACTATTTGGATAAAAATCACAATGGTTGGATTGGAATCTACCGTCGTCACTATTATCTAAGTAATGGTACTTATGATTCAAGATACGATGATGGAAAGACAGAGTAGATGGAAGATGGAAATAAAAAAAGATTTTTGGACAGTAATCGGAGTAATTTCTGCAGGATATTTGATTTCTTCTGGTGCGACGCATTTTGTCCCCCATTTTACAGGAAATTCAATTTTTTATCCGAACAGAATATTTTATCAGCTATTAACAGTATTGATTCTGGCATTGGTTGGAAAAATCATTCCGAAAGGAGAAAGGTTAAAACTGTCGTTTTTAATTATTTTAATTGGAGGATTTCCACTGGCTTTGATGCAGCTGTTTGGTTGGAAACTTGATTTAAATTTTATTTCATGGTTGTTTTTAAGTGTGATTTTACTCAGTATCGTTATTGCTTATTTTATCAATCTTTATCGTTGGGAAAAAGAAGATTAAATAGAAATTTTGAGGTTCTTTTATGAATTGTTTGGTTTTTGAATAATTATGATGGTATAGAGAACTATTTTTTATCGGTAAAAACATCATTTCATCATCTGAAAACCGCATAAGAACAGGCTCCAATAAAAAAATCCTGAATACAGAAAAAAATCAGGAAGTCAAAAAATCGGTGTTATAATAAAAGTGTAAAAAAAAGTGCATAAGACAAGAATAGAAATTCTTGATAGATACAGCGAGGTAAAGTCCAATGCAGCATTAATAAGTTCGAAAGCAGCTCACAGCTTTTTCACTCAAAATTACAAGAAAGAAGGCAATTTTTCAAATGAAAAATTTATCATCAGCATAATGACTAAGCGAAAACCTCAATCAGCCATCATCGTCTGAATAGAACATGAGGTAAACAAAATGGAAAAAACAACAACAATCAAACTCGCTGCATTATCTGGAGCAGTTGCTACGCTACTATTTGCAGGAGGAGTGCTTAATGCGAGTGCGCATCATACAAAAGAGGCAAATTCAAATAGAGCAATTCAACTTATGACACCACAAACAACCTTAAACAGTAACATCAAACTTACTGATTCTACGATTTCGACTCAACCAACCGCTAACCAAATTCAAGTTGCCAATAAAGCATTTGACCAGTTAAAATCCTTTGTGAATACAAAGATGAATATTGGAAAAAGACAACTGGTTATTACAGATTCAAATGCAATTAAAGCATATGTAGCTGCTCATTTTAAGGAACTTTCAGTTGCTGACTCAAACTTAACTCAACAAACGATTTTGAATACGATTAATTCCGGAGTACAGAATATTAATAATCTTGCTCAACAATACAATGTTGATTTAAATTCAGATGGTTCGATTGATTTAAATTCAAATGATGTGGCGACTATGTTGTCTTACAATGAATCTAAAGATAATATTTCTGTTATGAATTATAAACCTCAATCTAGTGATTATGAACTGCTGAGTTCTTATGTTCCATATACAGCAGCTTACTGGTGGGGAAAGAGATTTTATTCTACAGACTATACAAGTTCGGTCGAAATGGCGCATTGGTTCACAGGACAGTCGAATGCATTTTGGTATGGAACAATAGGGGCTGGAGCTTTGGGGATATTAAGTGCTGGTTTTGGATTTATTATTGGAGCTGGAACCACAGAAATGGCTGTTGAGCTAGGGCAAGTATCGTCGGATATCAGTAATTTAATTAGTCTGAATAAGGCTGGCAAAGGAATAAATGCTGATATGAATATTATTCCTACTGTACACAGTGTCTATGCAAGGTAATATTATGAGATATTTGGCTTTTGGACTAATAATAGCGATGATAATATTTAGTCTATTTTTTCCAAGTTTACTTCGCCTTTTTGCTGGGCTAACCGTTGTTTTAGTTGCCTTTGTCAATATTTACAATAAAAAAGAAGGTTGCAAGAAAGTGAGATGGAGTTTTATATTAGGACTGATAATTGTTTTGGCGTTTTTATCAATTATAGCTGTTCGTGCAGGCTTTTTGTCACTTCACTAAAGAGAATGATAGATAGAGGGGAGACAGTCATGAGATATCTGATTTTTATTCTTACTTCACTACTGATGTGGGCGAGTTTAGTTTTTAAACGGGAACACATTTGGACTATTGGATTATTCATGTTGCTCGTTCTTTTATTCCAAGTAAAAAATAGAGAAAATATTTCTTATAAATTCTTATCTTTTCTAGTGTTGGGAGAGGTTTCAGCTTATTTGATTCTAACGCTCCTTACTTTTCCTTCACTTTTTTCAGATACTGGCTTAATATTTCTGATTGCTCTTATTTTAGTTGGGGGATTGATGATTAAAACAGGTTACCTCATTTTGAAATCTACGTTCATGGGGAAGTCGAAAAAGAAAGAATAAATTGCTTTTGGCGATTTTACTTGATTAATCTTCTGGAGACGGTTGCGTGGTAGTTTTTCTAATTTAGTTCGCCTTTGGATTCTACTTTATCTTTCAACATTTATGATGACAATATGTATTCTACAAAAGTTACAATAAAAAAAGTCTGTTTTAAAACAGACTTTTTATTTGTAAAAATTTAAAATGTGTTATAATGAATTGAATTGTAATATAACTTTTGATGAAAGCCGATTTAAATGATAGAGAATGATAAATATGGTGTGATTTTTAAAGAAATCAGAACCAATCAAGGCTTTAAAGCTAAAGATTTGGCAACGGTTGTGCCGGTGGCCACTCTTTCAGAGTTTGAGAATGGAAAAAGAATGCTTTCAGCTGATAAAATATCGCAAGCGCTAGAACTTATGGGCTTTTCTTTGGCTGATTTTGAATACTTGACGAATCCCAAAAAGAAAGTTTTTGGACGTTATGGAGAACTCTTTCATGAAATTCGAGAACAGCGTGGTTATTCAGAATGCTATTTTATCTCTTTGGGTGTTTCTTCTTATCGGCTGCAGCTTTTTGAAGAAGGAAAAATCATGTTGGGCTACGATATTGTTGATGCAATGCTTCAAGAAATGCATGTGACGGAAGATGATTTTTCGCATCATCTGAATAAGGGGCAGGATGATGAATTTGTGGAAATTTTTAATCGTATTGAACAGGCTTACTATAAAAATGATGTCAAAACGTTGAAACAAATAGAAATGTACATGAATGAATATGCTCAGAATATTGAAGAAATTGAAAAGGAGCAGAACAAAAGAGAAAAGGTAGAGGATTATCCAGTCGAAATGCTTACACGCCAGTTTTCTGACTATCGGATGATTGCCTTGTCTGCAAAGAGTTGTTACACGACTTTGGAAGATAAAGAAAAAGAAGAAGTTGCTGATTTTTTGATGGGCGTGGATATCTGGACACGATTCACTTTGGCTGTATTTGCGGCAGTAGTCATGGATTTGGAGTATGCCACAATTCGTACATTTTTACAGGAATTTTGGAAGGAAGAAAAACTTTTTGAAGATAATATTCATTATAGAAACCGTATTCTGCAAGCCGCAGTGAAAGCAGTTTTTGCAGTTATCAGCAAAGGGCGAGGAGATGTTGCGGTCAAAATATTGGATTTTTCAAAAGGCTATCTCAAAGAAACAGATGACCATTCTAAAGCGATTTATAAATTTGCACAAGGTTATGAACGCTATGCTGTTCATGGCAACGAAGAGGGGGGACTGTTAATGCAAAAAGTGATTGAGCATTTTGAATTTTTGGAGGACATCAGTGTTGCCGGATTTTATCGGCAAATTTATTTGCGCTATGTAAAGTGAAGTCTTGATGTCAAGACTTTTTTAACCTAGCAAGTGTTCGCTATCTGCGCATTTCGTGTTAGGTGAACAAGTTCGCTAGTCCAGTCGTAATTCCTCATAGATTGAAGTAATCACCTCAATCATAAAGTTACTGTAGCCTATCACGTTAACATTTGCTACTGGTAACGAAAGCTGTTAGCATTTGTTGTCGTAAGAATTGCTGATTTTTTGTAAAATAAAAGCACAAATTAAATTTATCTGATTTTATAATTTAAGCGGATTGAAAGGAGGAAATATAATGAAATTTGAATTTAAGAGTTTGTCAATTTACGAAGAAGAAGCTTTTCCTAATTTTATGGGCGAATCCAATATCAACTGGGTTGTTCGTGAATTTGATAGCATGGAACAAGCGATTGAATGTGTCAATGCAAATCATGGTTTTATGGTTACTGATGACGGTCAACGCGCCTTTGCTGTGAGAAATATTAAACTCGTAAAATAATCTGGTCATAGGAAATGTGCCGTACAGGCATTTTTTCGTGTAAAAAGCAGTATTTGACAAGATTTTGTCTTTTTGACAGTTTGGTCAAATCTTCTGCACACAATCAAATAGAAATGGAATTATCATGAAAAAAGAAAGTATTTTTACCCCTACTTTCATTATTAACACGCTTATTAGTTTTTTGTTTTATATTGTCTTTTATGTTTTGACATCGTCTATCGGGACTTATGCTTTAGAACAGCTTCATCAGTCAACGGTGGTTAGCCTCTCGCTTTCAAGTATTTTTGTTATTGGAGCATTGGTTGGGCGCGTGTGGACGGGAATTACGATTACACGCTTCGGTATGAAACGTCTGCTTTATGTTGGCGGAATTATTTTCCTTGTTTTGACCTTCGGCTATTATTTGACAACGAGTATTCCTTTGTTATTTATCATTCGAATTATTCAAGGCGCTGGTTTTGGGATTGGAGCGACAGCTTCGGGAACGATTGCTGGGCATGTAGTACCTGCTATGCGGCGCGGCGAAGGTATCGGTTATTATGCATTGTCGGTCACTCTTGCTGCAGCTGTTGGGCCTGCTTTAAGTATTATGATTTATTCTTCTTTCGGATTCAGCATACTTTTGGGCTTGGCATTGATTTTGCTAGTACTGACTTTTGTATTGATTTTCTTTGTTCATGTCAAAGAATTATCACCAGAAGAGCGGGCGCATGCGCTTACTCACCAGCCTAAAGGTGTTGACAAGTATATCGAAAAATCAGCTTTGCCGATTTCTATTGTCGCTTTTCTTGCGGGGTTCATTGATTCAGCAATTTTGACTGGAATGGGGACTTTTTCGACAGACCTTCATGTTCCACTCGCTGGTTCTTTATTCTTTACGATGTATGCTGTATTGATTTTTCTGTCGCGTCCATTTACAGGCCGTCTCTTCGACAGCAAAGGGGATAACTGGGTTTTCCATCCTACATTCTTTTTCTATACGATTGCGATGCTTTTGGTTGGGCTTGCAGGATTCTTTAATAGCTCACTTGGATTCATTACTTTACTGATTGCAGGTTCGGCATTTGGACTTGGTTACGGTGGTGTGGCTCCATTTGGACAGGCAGTTGCCATTCGTGATTCAAATAAAGAGCGAATTGGTGTTGCAACTTCAACTTTCTTCGGTTTTCTTGACCTCGGTGTTGGCGGCGGTCCGATTGTATTGGGAGCAATTATTCCAATGCTTGGACAAGGGATGAAAGGTTTCCAAAATCTCTATCTTTACAGTGCGCCAGCAGTTATTATTGTTTGGATTATTTACTATCTTGTTCACGGAAAACATCAGAAAAATGTGGTAAAATGAAGCAGAGAATTGCTTGGTGGGAGTTGAAACTCCCACCAAGTTTAGGGTACAACCTCTAGGTGAAAAAACTAAGCGACCTGTAAGCGGCTAAAGCCGCAACAGTCTGCTTAACATCTTTGATATGAGGTTACCCTGTCTCAGAAGTCAAGCCACTATCTCCGTGCGTTCGCACTACACTGTCGATGCTCGCTACATTGCTAAAGCAGTTAGTCGCAATCGCAAACCGGCTGACCCTAGAGCAGTCGGGCGAAATTCGAAGATTGTTATTCCGACGAGCTGCTTTAGCAGTGTATTGAGGTTGCAGATGGAGCGAGCGAAGCTCTCATCTTTCGTAGTGTGCTGTTAAGGTTGCGAATAGAGTAAACGAAGTTTACGTCTTTCGTAATGAAGTGGAGATAGAGCGAATGGACACCCGTGGTAGAGGCGGGGTATTGCGATTGCGACTAGCCACTTAGTGGCGTAGCGAGCATCGACAGCGTAGCACGGAGTGCGTAGATAGCACGCACTGCCGAGATAAATTTCTAACAAACTTCTATCTTAAATTATACTGCAAAATCAGGAGGATTTCATGTGTCACAGGTATTTTTACAAAGTTTTTTGCTATAATTACGTTTTATTTCTTTTCTGTAAGGTCTTAG
>JAJXWC010000187.1 GCA_021781855.1 Bacillota bacterium
GACAAATCACTGTGGCGAATATCTTTCTTGGGCAAATGATTTTTATGCAGGCGAGTCGCTTTTGTATCGCTATGAACCTGTTCAGGAAAAATTGTGGCAGAAAGATTCACGGGTGGCAGAGTTTGTCTATGCAGCAGACGGTACTCACTTGGATGGTAAATTGTTTGAGACACGCATGAGCCAGCTAGAATGGATGAAGCAGGAATTTACATTTGACCCTGAGAAAGTGCGCCAATCTGGCGAATGGGCGATTCCGATTATTGAAGCGATTTTCTTTGATGTGAAAACTTATTGTACATCGGTGAATTTTCCTAATCATGGCGCAATTCAAGGATTGCCTGATGATATGGTTGTTGAGACACAGGCATGGATTGATGGCTCCGGCATTTCTTTACGTCCGATGAGCGAAAAATTGCCGACCGCTATGCTTGCAATGATTAATATTCAGGGAGCGATTCATCAGCTTATCATTGAAGCTTATACAGAACAATCTAAGACAAAATTGCTTCAAGCCATCTTGCTTGACCCGAACGCACCGACTTATTATCAAGCTTGCGCTTTAATTGATGAGATGTGCGAACGGCAGAATAAATATTTTGAGCATCTCGGTGGAAGTATTTTGCCGAAGTTGGAATGGAAATAGCATTTTATACAGAGAATGAAGAAAGCACTTCAATAGCGAAGGGGGTACCCCCTTTTTCACTTGTAAAACAAGTGAAAACAACTAGTAGATAAAAGGAAAAACTTTCATGAAAGTTAGTTTTATAAAGAAAATAAAAAGTCAATGGCAACTTCAGGCAATGATTTGGCCGAGTATTATTTTGCTGATTATATTTGCTTATATCCCAATGCTGGGATTAATTGTGGTCTTTCAGAATTATAGTCCGATTGAAGGATTCTTTAATTCTCCATTTGTTGGATTGCAAAATTTTCAACAATTTCTCGGAGATTCTCAGTTTTATCAGGTCATGACCAATACTCTGGGAATCAGCCTGCTGAAACTTTTGTTCGAATTTCCTGGTGCGATTATTTTAGCGGTATTAATCAATGAATTGAAAGATGGATTGTTCAAGAGATTTACACAGACAGTATCCTACTTACCGCATTTTCTGGCATGGACAATTTTAGGTGGTATGGTAATTTCATGGCTGAGCAGCAATGGATTACTCAATAATATTTTGATGGGACTTCATTTAATCAATAAACCAATTTTGCTGATGACGCAATCAGGAGCTTATTGGTGGATAGCTACTTTTTCTGATTTGTGGAAAGAGGTGGGCTGGGGAACAATACTTTATTTGGCAGCAATGACAGGGATTGACCCTACTTTATATGAAGCGGCAACAGTCGATGGAGCCAGTCGTTTGAGGAGAATCTGGAGTATTACACTTCCAGGGATTCTTCCAATTATTTCCTTGATGTTTGTTTTAAGTGTAAGCGGTATCGTAGGCTCTAATCTTGACCAGACTTTCATGCTTCAAAATACGCTCAATATGTCAACAAGTGAAGTTATTGACTCTTTTGTTTATCATACTGGTTTAGGAAATGGCTCATTTTCTTATGCAGCGGCAGTCGGCTTATTCACTTCGTTTGTCTCAATTATTTTGCTTTTGCTGGCGAATTTTGCGACAAAGAAAATCGGTAAAGCAGAAATATTCTAAGGAGGTTGAGATGAAAAAATCAAAAGGTGACAAAATATTCGATATCTGCAATATTTTGTTCATGGTCTTTTTCTTGGCACTCATCATTTTTCCTTTGTTGAACATTTTGGCACTTTCATTCAATGATGGACAAGATGCGGTGCGTGGGGGAATTTGGTTTTTGCCTAGAAAATTTAGTTTGGCCAATTACGCTGCCGTTTTGGGAGGTGGTTCAACTTTAGGAGGTTCAAGTATCTATCAGGCTTTCTTTATTTCAGTTGCAAAAACAGTGGTTGGTGTTGCAGCACATTTGGTAATTACGGGCGCAGCAGCCTATGCGATGACTAAAGAGAATCTTGTCGGAAGAAATATTTTCATTAAGATGGGAGTTGTTACAATGTTCTTTGGCGGCGGAATGATTCCAACTTATTTAGTGATTACAGATTTGGGGCTGCTCAATAATTTCTTGGTCTATATTATTCCAGTCATGTTCAGCTTCTACGACATGATTATTCTGATGAATTTTTTCAGAGGTATTCCAAAATCTTTGGAAGAATCTGCGAAGATTGACGGTGCTGGCTTTTTTCAGATATTCTTTAAGATTATCATTCCACTTTCGGTGCCTGTTTTTTCAACAATCGCCCTATTTCACGGTGTTTATCAGTGGAATGATTATATGACAGCAAAACTATATATCACTACGCCTAACTTACAGCCGCTTTCTTATAAACTTTACATGGTGGTTGCGCAGTCAACGACTAACGCAGCCACAGGAGCAGGAGCAATGCTTACTCATATTACCTCTACATCTATTCAGCAAGCGACGATGGTGGTGACGACTTTACCGATTATTCTCGTTTATCCATTTTTACAAAAATACTTTATCAGCGGCATGCTTGTTGGTGGTGTAAAGGAATAATGGGGGTGAAGCGATTGCTTCATCTGTTGTGGTACGAATTGCGTGGATATTACGCATTTAATAGGTAAAAAAATAGAAAATTTTATATTTGAAAGGAAATATATAATGAAAAAGACGAGAATCGCCTTAATAGTAGGAGCAGGGGCTTTGGGATTAATTGTTTTATCTGCTTGCGGAGGAAGTGCAAGCAGTACTAATTTGCCCAAGGCTACGTTTAAAGTAGCTGCCAATACGCCAAGTTGGAAAACAGATAAATCTTCTGCTAATTTGACTTGGTATGTTAATTATGACTGGTTTGCACAAAAATGGGGGAAAGATGTTGCTACTAAGGACATTACAGCAGATACTCACACTAATATTACTTACCAGGCAGGCGATGATGATAAATTAAATTCAATGATGGCATCGGGAAAACTTCCTGATATTATCACACTTGATGCGACAGATACAGCGCTAATCAGCAAAGCTTCGCAATGGGCTTATCCACTGAATGAGCTTTCTAAACAGTATGATCCTTATTTCATGAGCACAGCAGCTAAACCTTCTGTTTTATCTTATTATACACAGAGTGACAGCAATGTATATGGCTATCCAAGCTGGGCGACGACGCAGTCTGATTATGATAAAGGGGCAGTTTATGGCAATGAGGCTTTAATGGTTCGTAAAGATATTTACGATAAAATTGGAGACCCTAGCCTAAAAACGCCGCAAGATGTTTTAAGTGCTCTAAAAGCAGTTCAGAAACTGGGATTAAAAGATGGTGCTGGGAATAAAATTATTCCATTTGGTACCGAATCAATCGTTGACCAGGCTACACCGCAAATGGTAAGTGATACGATTGCCGACCTCGCAGGAATTCCTACCACCAAAGATGGAAAATACTATGACCGTTATACTGACCCCGTTTTCAAGACTTGGATGAGTACGCTTAATGAAGCAGAAAAAGATGGTTTAACCTCTCCTGATTTATTGACAATGAATGGAAATACAAATACAGCACAACTGCAAAACGGTAGCTACTTTATGTACTTGGAACCTAATATCAATAATGATGAGTACACGTTAACGACACCAGGAAAATATGATTATATTACAGTAGATGGAATGAATTCAACAGCTGGAAATAAACCGACAATCGCTGGTCCAAATATGCAAGGCTGGACGATGACTTTCATTTCTAAAAAATGTAAAAACCCTCAAAAAGCAATGGAACTCTTGGAATACATGGTAAGTCCTTATGGGGATACGGTGATGAATTTCGGCAAGCTCGGTGTTTCTTACAATATGGTAAATGGTATGCCCACATTGATTCCCGCTTATTCAAAATTAAAGCAAGATAATCCGCAAAAATATGAAGATACGGTCGGTTTGGGGGAACATCCGTGGGTTCAGGACAGTGCTTTGCTCAATCGTCAAGTCGGTTTGACGCAATTTCCTGCAGGCGTACAGCAAGCAAAACAATGGACAACGCAATTTGTAACTTATGAACCTGAAATGGCAAATCTCAATAATCAGCTAGATGATGTGGCTCAAAGAAATCTTTCAAAGATTAATACGAACTGGTCCCAGACTTTTGCTAAGATTTTGACTGCAGGCAATAATTCAGCGATTGACAGTGCTTATTCAGCTTATGATTCATATAAAAATAGTAACGGCTGGAGTACGATTGAAAAAGAGCGCAACAAACAAATTGATTATAACAACAGCCATGCGAAATGAAATCAGCGGAGAAATGGTTCTTGCTACT
>JAJXWC010000188.1:0-534 GCA_021781855.1 Bacillota bacterium
TTTTCTTTCCCGTTTTTTCATATAAAGTTCATTAGGATACAGACCAAATTCTGTACCCTAATGAGAGGAGGAAACGATTATTTAAGCGCTGCAGCTGCTGTGTCAAGTTGTTTTTGAGACAAGGTTTGCAGTTGCGCAGAGTAATCAGCCCAGTTGGCTTGTCCAAGTCCTGCGGATTGGATAATATCACCGATTGTGGCATTTTTTGTACCTGCAACAGTCAAGCCAGTTGTGGCATTCCAGCGTGCATTGATGTAGCCTGGAACGGTCTTCATTGGGTCAACCATTGCATTTTGGACTTGTGAAGTTGCGGTTTCCATTCCTGGAACATTCACCAGTTTCCAGTAGTCAGCAACTAAAGTCTTGTTTTGTGTCAATGGCAAGTAAGCAGGTTCTTGTCCAGATTTCTTTGTCAATGCCAAACGTTCTTTGTAGCCTGTTTCGCCGTAACTCATATATTTTGCAAACGCATAAGCATCTTTAGCTTCCGTTGAGTTCAAGCTCTTTGATTCAACAAGATAGTCCAACTCAATG
>JAJXWC010000188.1:544-4208 GCA_021781855.1 Bacillota bacterium
AACCGAACAATACACACGTCCGAAGACCAATGTCATCACCACCCAATATTGCCCACCCGCATTCTCGGTTACAACCTCGTGCGGACCCGGAAATGTGACATATATGCATGCCGCCAGGCAAGCCCATCCAGCTGTAGTTGAAGTTTGCTGTTGTCGAAAGATTGGCATCTGCGTAAGTTCCATTGTAGAGGAAGGCAACTTCACCTTTTTGGAAAGCCGCATTCGGGTCTGTTCCGCCAGAGAGTGCTTTCTGTTGCGCAGCGGTCAGTTGAAGGAATGAATAGCCGTTTTTGCCAAGGTCAGCGGCAGTCGTCATAGATTGATTCATCGCAGGCGAAGTCAAATCAACTTTGCTGTTATTATAAGTGAAGAGTCCTGAGTAGCTTGTGTCAATTTCGCCAGGCATCCAATCCACTTCTGATGGTGCTTCAGATACACCGACATATTTTTGAGAAAGATTCGTTGCTTCTTTTACTTCTTTGACCCAGTCCGCAACGCTTGTGTTTTGTGTTGGAATTGGTAGATTGAGTTTGTTGAGTAAATCGTTATTGACAAAGAATCCCATTTGTGATTGACCGAATGGAATAGCTTCATTCTTGCCTTTTAAAACGACCGAATCTTGAACGGATTGAGCTAATCCTGTGAACTCAGAATCTGCTTTCTCAATACTTGACATGTCGTAAGTCCAACCTGATTGGTCATCGTTGGCAACAGATGCTGACATCCATACACTAGGCAATTTTCCTGCTGAAGCTGCTGTTGTCAAAGCTCCAGTATAGTTTGTAGATGTCGAAACGGTTTCGTCGATTGAGACTTGAATATCTGGATTTGCTTTATTCCAAGCCGCCACCATTTGACGTTCTACACCATTTTGCGCTTTTGTTCCAAGATTCCAGTTGGCATAAGTCAAATGAACAACTTTTTTGGCAGCAGATGCAGATGAATTTCCGCATGCAGCAAGTGAAGCTGCAGCAAGTGCGACGGTGCTCGTTAAAGCAATTTTTTTCCAAGTTTTCATGGTAGATATTTCTCCTTTAAGATGTGAGTTCGACTGCTACGAAGTGATGAAAAACACCGACTATCTCACAGCTTCGGTATAAGATAGTTGGTATCCCTGAAGCCTATCTACGTTGTCAATTTCGCTAACAGACTAAAGTCAGAAGCTCAAATCGCAAGCGCTAAAACGCTAAGACCTAGGGCAAGGAATTTTAAAGTTCTGCACCTGAAGCACTGCTTCAAGCTTGGAGATAGAGTTTGCAGAGCAAACATCATTCATATGCAGATTTTCAAATTCATCTTTTTTCACTCTCTTTGAAGCGAGTGAACTCAGTTCAATTAAGATGTGAGCTGACTTCCCAGCTCGTTATTAGTCAGATAGGATTGATGTCCTATCTCTTTTATAACCAAATTTTATCTCAGAAGTGCGTGTGCTATCTACGCACTTCGTGCTACGAAAGATGGGAGTTTCACTCTCTCTATCCGCAACCTCAACAGTACACTACGAAAGAGGAGAGCTTTGCTCTCTCTATCCAAACCTCAACAGTACACTGTACTGTTGAGCTATTGAGCTGTCGTTGCTCGCTAAGCCACTAAAGTGGCCAGTCGCAAGCGCAATGGCTAGACGGCGGGATAGAATTTAGTCTCCGCTTCATCTAGTGCTTCTGATATTTCTTGTGTGCGAAGCACACAAGAAAAGGGAACTCCCTTTTGAGTGGAATCGGGCTTCATAGTGTGATTTTAATCACGCTATTATTTTTTATTTGAGTTAAATCTAAGTCGCTAATATGAACCCCGGCTTGACGATAAGGATTTGTTAGTCGGTCAAAATTAACCGGTTGTTCGTCAATCATAACTGAAGCTACAGTATCTTTAACAATGTCAAAATGTACGTTTTTATCATTAAGCACAAAATCAAAGCCAAAATTTTTCGCATTTTCTGGGAAAATCGGGTCAATATTTAAGCCTGTTGCCGTATTTTCAATCCCTGCAAGATGACTAATCAGTTGATTGGTAAAAATCCCCGGACCTGATGAATAAAGTCGCCAACCTCCTTTGACACCGACGGTGCCTATCTTGAGCTTGTCAAAATTATCCTGTGCTTCATAGCGTGTTTTGAAATCCCCGTCACTACTTGAAAAATAAACATTAGCCTGACGAGGTTCAGCATTACTCACCACATCATGAAGCCCAACGGGAATTGTTTGTTCAAGTGCTTTCCATGCGGCACAAGCGCGCCCTGCTTTTGCCATCGCTTCGACATAACGGATTTGTGCATGAATATATAAGAGCCCAATCTCACGCCCAAAATTTGCTGCTTGTTCGGCACGTTTAAAGTTCGTTGATACACCGCCCTGATAGGCTGGCGAATGGTTCATCAATCGAATTCCATCATTGAAAGTCAGATTTTTGTCAATGAGTTGCAGATTATGCTGCATTTGGTCAATACTTGCGATTTCGGCAATGATTGAGCGATTCATCGGCAAAAGACGATATTGGATATTTGTTTTTGTGTCTGTCGGATGAATCATTGCTTCAAAGTTTCCACTTTCATTTTGCAAAGCGAAACCAGGAATGATTCCGTCAACGATTAAATATTTATCAAAATCAGTTTTAATTTCAAAGGCGAGCTGCTCCAAATCTGCTGCTTCATTTGGTGCAAAAGACTTGATGACTTGTGCATATTTTTTTAAAGCTTGATAAGTTAGTGCATCTGTCCAGCTAGAAGTCATATGCTCTTTAAGTTCACTATTGGCAGGTTGTAATGTGTCATCCCAATCGCCATTTCCATAGCTTGATAAATGTGTACCAGCAAGGAAATTATCCTTGATATACTGAAGTTCTTTTTGCAAATGTTGCCTGAGCGTTGCTTTGCTCTCAGTAAAATCATTTGTCGAGCGTGAAACATAAGGAAGCGGGTGGGCAAGAATCTCAAAATCTCCTGTGCGCTCCAGATACTCAGCTACTGCAAAGAAAGGCCAGACAATCACGTCTCCGTGACTTTCACCTGCAAAGATGGACTGATATTCGTCAAACATGAACCATTGTGGCCAAGTTCCGTCTTCTTCAAATTGATGGCTGAAAAGCTCCAATAAAATCTCACGTGCCACATCGAAATGCTGCGTTGCAAGGAAAAATTCAATCGGACCTTGTGATACGTCACGAGTTCCCCATGCTGCACCACCGTACTGCTCCAAGCCATGTGGACTAAGATAGTGAATCAGCATATCATGCGCATACCACGGCAAAATCGTATTTGATTTTTCGAATTCAGTTTGTCCGCTTGTAAACCTGAAACTGTTGAGCAGGGTCTTTTCAATGTAGCTGCTGTATCTTTTAGCTTCTTCTGCCAGATTTAGAAAATCTGTATCTGCAATTTGTCCATCAAGTGCGCCTGTGATTTTGAGCTTAAAGCCACTGGCAGAGACAGAGAAAATCGCAAGACTGTCCTCAATAAAAGTTGGGCGGTCAAAGAGTGTTTCAGGCTCAAGCAGGTGAACAGGTTGATTAAACCTCAGTCGATATTTGAGCCTTGGATTGCCCATATTTGCCGCTGAGCCTTCACCAGTTGTAAAGTCATAGCTAGCAGCGCTGATGGCAGTCAAATTGGCTGCGGATTTGTATTCCATCTCATCCATCGTAATTTGATTAAGCACGAGGAAATCAT